>DYLI01000006.1:23800-28600 GCA_020722165.1 Halothiobacillus neapolitanus
AACCATTGTGCAGCGCAAGCACGAGGAAGTTGCCGAGCGTCGTGCGCAGGTGTCGCAGGCTGAACTAGCCCAGCGTGCGGCGTTGGCTGATGCGCCGCGTGGTTTTGCCGCTGCCATGCGCGCACGCATTGCGCGCGGCGAGCCAGCGGTGATTGCCGAAATCAAAAAGGCCAGCCCAAGCAAGGGCGTGCTGCGTGCGGACTTTCACCCGGCTGAGATTGCTGTGAGCTATGAGCGGGGCGGGGCGGCGTGTTTGTCTGTGTTGACGGACAAGGATTTTTTCCAGGGTAGTGAAGCTTATTTGCACGAGGCACGCGCCGCCTGCGCTCTGCCGGTCATTCGCAAAGACTTCATGATTGATGCCTATCAGGTCTTTGAAGCGCGCGCCATGGGTGCCGACTGCATCCTGCTGATCGTCTCTGCGCTGGACGATGTCAAGCTGCGCGAGTTGCACGATTTAGCCATTGAGCTTGGCCTGGATGTGCTGGTCGAGGTGCATGATCGTGCAGAAATGACACGCGCCTTGGCCTTGACGCAAGATGGGTCGCGTACTCTGCTTGGCATTAACAACCGCAGCCTGCGCACCTTCGAGGTCACGCTGGACACCACGCTGAATATGCTCGATATGATTCCGCAGAATGCGCTGCTGGTATGTGAGAGCGGCATTCATGGTCATGACGATGTGGCGTTGATGCGAAACCATCATGTTCATGCCTTTCTTGTCGGCGAGGCGTTTATGCGTGCGGACGAGCCGGGCATGAAGTTGAAGGAACTGTTTTTTTAATTAGCCACAGAGATCACAGAGGGCACAGAGCATGACGGAGCGACTAACCCCCTCCGTGCTCTCTGTGTCCTCTGTGGCTAAATTTTTTGGAGTTAACAGTATGAAAGCACGCGTGCAATGGGTTGATGGCATGGCCTTTATGGGCGAAACCGAAAGTGGTCATGCTGTGGTGATGGATGGTGCGCCGGATATAGGCGGGCGCAATATTGGCCCGCGCCCCACAGAGATGGTGCTATTGGGCTTGGGTGGCTGCACCGCGATTGATGTAGTGATGATTCTGCAAAAACAACGCCAGCCGGTGCGTGACTGCATTATCGAAGTGAACGCCGAACGCACGGACAGCATCCCGAAAGTATTCAAAACCATTCATGTGCATTACATCGTCAAAGGCACGGGTTTAGATCCTAAGCAGGTTGAGCGTGCAGTAAACTTGTCGGCGGATAAGTATTGCTCGGTGTCGCATATGTTGAATAAATCGGCTGAAATTACCCACGATTTTGAAATTATTGAAGATTAAGCGACGTTTGCGTTGAGGATAAGGTATGGATAAGGGCTTGAAGCTGCATGGTTTTAATAATTTAAGTAAAACCGTGAGTTTTTCAATTTACGATATTTGCTATGCTAAAACACGGCAGCATGTCGATGAGTATATTGCCTATATTGACGAAGCCTACAATGCCGACCGCTTGACGCAGATTCTGACGGATGTCACCGAGATGATTGGCGCGAATATTCTTAATATCGCGCGCCAAGATTACGACCCGCAGGGCGCAAGCGTGACTATTCTGGTATCGGAAGAACCCGTAGCCACGGAATTTTTAACTGAACAGAATGGCAATGTCGAAGCACCGGGGCCGCTGTCCGGTTCCAAACTGGTGAGTAGCTTTGCGGCACACTTAGATAAAAGTCATCTTACGGTTCACACTTACCCAGAAAGTCATCCAGAAAATGGGATTAGTACCTTTCGAGCGGATATTGAGGTATCGACCTGCGGGCGTATTTCACCTTTGCGTGCTTTAAATTATCTGATTCATAGTTTTGATTTTGATATTTTGACCATTGATTATCGCGTGCGCGGCTTTACCCGTGATGTGCATGGCAAAAAGCACTTTATCGATCACGATATCAACTCAATTCAAAACTATATGTCAGACGATAAGCGTCGTCGCTATCAAATGATTGATGTGAATGTGTATCAGGAAAATATTTTCCATACCAAAATGCTGCTTAAGGATTTTGATTTGGATAATGCGCTGTTTGGACATGGGCGCGAAGATTATGCGGCGGAAGAGCTGGTGGCGATTGAGCGCGCGCTGCGCAAGGAAATGCAGGAGATTTTCTACGGGCGCAATATGCCGGATGTGGGGTGAGGCTGGACGCGCCTTTATAGGAGGCTCGTCCCGAGAAGATTGCCGACATTGCCAATCGTGTCAGGGCATATCGATGAACAATTATGAACGAATGTGTTGCCAAGTGCTCTTGAGTGGTGTAAATTGCGCGACCTTCTAATACCTACACAACGTCTCCTTTTGAGACGTGATGCTTTGGAGCAAAGTCCATGAAAACCTTGAGTGCTAAACCGGCGGAAGTCACACGTGACTGGTTCGTCGTTGATGCCAGTGGCAAAACACTGGGTCGTATGGCAACTGAAATCGCTCGGCGCCTGCGTGGCAAGCACAAGGCCGAGTACACGCCGCACGTTGACACCGGCGACTACGTTATTGTCATCAACGCAGAAAAAGTGCGTGTGACGGGTAATAAAGTGCAGGACAAGATGTACCACCATCACACTGGCTATATCGGCAACTTGAAATCCATTAGTTTTGGCAAGTTGCTTGATAAAGCACCGCAACGCCCAATCGAAATTGCCGTCAAAGGCATGTTGCCGAAGAACCCACTGGGTCGCCAGATGTTCTCCAAACTTAAGGTCTACGCTGGCACCGAGCATCCGCATGTTGCTCAACAGCCGCGTGTACTTGACATCTAACTTACAGAGATAATCAGACATGGCACTGACTCAAGATTATGGAACCGGTCGTCGTAAGACCTCCGCTGCTCGTGTATTCCTCCGTCCGGGTACGGGCAACATCACTGTCAACGGTCGCCCGTTGGACGTGTATTTCGGTCGTCCAACTGCCTGCATGGTGGTGCGCCAGCCGCTCGAACTGACCGGTTTGACCGATAAGTTCGACATTCTGGTTACCGTTGAAGGCGGTGGCAACACTGGCCAATCCGGTGCCATTCGCCACGGCATCACCCGTGCATTGATGGAATACGACGAAACCTTGCGCTCTGCGTTGCGCAAAGCTGGCTTCGTCACCCGCGATGCGCGTGAAGTTGAACGTAAGAAAGTCGGCTTGCGCAAAGCTCGCCGCGCGGTACAGTTCTCCAAGCGTTAATTTTTCGCTACGAATTGTTCGCTATACTCCAAGCCCCGCCTGTGCGGGGCTTTTGTTTGCAGCGTTGGATTTCACTCCCCCTTTGAAAAAAGGGGCAGGGAGGAAATGCACCGAAAAAACCCACCCAGCAATGCCTTCATTCCCCCCCCTTTGTAAAAGGGGGGCAGGGGGGATTTGCAGGGGCAGGACGATTCAATAAGGCTGTAAAATCCCCCTCGATCCCCCTTTTCCAAAGGGGGAAGATAACTCCCCATCCACGTTATCCTCCACATCCCATGCTCAATAACACCTCCCGCACCATCCTTCTAATCCTGCTTGTCCTTATGGCGCTCACCACGGCGCTGTTCTGGCTGTTCCCGCTGGATTTTCAGATTAGCGCCATGTTTTACCATCCCGAACTGGGTGCAGGCGATGCGGTGTGGCCGGTGCAAAACCTGCCCTTTGTGCAATTTTGTTACAAAGCCGCGCCTATTCTTACCATGCTGGTGGCGCTTCCCGCGTTGTTTATCGTGCTATTTGGCGGCTGGCTGGCGCGCCTCAAACCTTGGCGTGCCCATGCGGCGGTCGTTGTGCTCACGGTCGTGCTGGGGCCTGGCTTATTGGTGAATGGCATCTTCAAAGAGTTTTGGGATCGCCCTCGCCCGGTGCAAACGCAGGATTTTGGCGGGGAATACCCCTATGCGCCGCCGCTGATGATCGGCGAGGCTGCGGGCGGAAAGTCGTTTCCCTGTGGGCATTGCTCGGCAGGTTTTGCTTTGGCCGCTTTGTGGTTGTTGTGGCGCAAGCGTCGCCCGCGCTTGGCGGCAGCGGCTTTGACCTTGGCGGTGCTGTTGGGTGCGGCTATGGGGTTTAGCCGTATTGCCGCAGGCGGGCATTATTTATCCGATGTGCTCTGGGCGGCGTGGCTGTCTTTTTTTGCCGCCTGGCTAAGTTACTACCTTATTATGCGTATCCCGCAACGCGAGGCGGGCGAATCGCCTGCGCAGACTCAAGACACATCGCGCCTACCCAAACCCTTGTTATGGGGTGTGGGAAGCGTGGCGACCGTTGGCGTGGTGATTGGTGCGCTAATGGCCTCGCCCGTGGACTTGCGCTGGCAGGGCACACTGGTCTCGCCGTCTCCTGATGAAACATGGCGAGTGCGGATTGAGCGTGCCAGCCCGGAGATTTGGCTGTACCCGGCGGAAGCGTCAAATTCATCCGCAAGGGCGCAGATTGATGCAACTTGGCAAGGCTTTGGTTTGCCGGGCGGCAAGATCAAGCGCACGCAAAGCGAGCACGAACAGGTTTTATACCCGCGTGGCGTGTTTAGCGAATTGCGCGATCAGGTCAAAATCCAAGCCTATGTGATTGCGGGGCAGCCATTGCAGCTTGAGCTTGATTCCAAGGCGCGGGTGAACGTGCATTGTGCGCCCGGTATGAGGCGCGATAGTTTGCAGACCAATGTGCCGCCGGAGCAGGTGCGTTGGGATGCCTGCGCCCCATAGCCCGGATGCCAATCCGGGGAAGGCGTTACTCAGGCGAGACTGTTCCCGGATTTCGTTACGCTACATTCGGGCTGCGCGGGATAAAACCTCGTTGCAGCACACTGTAATCCTCTCCACCGTGCCCGGCCTG
>DYLI01000007.1 GCA_020722165.1 Halothiobacillus neapolitanus
GAGTCCAGTTTGAGTGCGACCGAGCAGCGTCAGCTTGAGGCGGTGCTGGATTACGGTCATGCGGGCTGTGCGCATTTTGAGGATGAGCTGCGCGTGGTGATTCCGCGCCCCGGAACGATTTCTCCGTGGGCATCCAAGGCGACGGATATTGCGCATAACTGCGGTTTGAGCATGATTCATCGCATTGAGCGCGGTGTGCTTTACAGCGTGAAAACCAGCGACGGGCAGCCGCTCAGCCACGGGCAGCGTGCAGTGTTGGATGCGGCGTTGCATGATCGGATGACGGAAACGGTGTTGTCTGCGCTGGACGATGCCGCAGTGTTGTTTCATGTGACTGAGCCCAAGCCCTTGCGCACGGTGGATGTGCTCGGCGGTGGTCGTCCGCCCTTGGCGCAGGCCAATCAGGATTGGGGGTTGGCGCTGTCCGACGACGAAATTGATTATCTGGTGGAAAATTTCCAGAACCTTGAGCGCAATCCCTCGGATGTCGAGTTGATGATGTTTGCGCAGGCCAATTCGGAGCATTGCCGTCACAAGATTTTCAATGCCGATTGGGTGATTGACGGCCAAGCGCAGGCCAAGAGTCTGTTCGGCATGATTCGCAATACCTACCATCACGCGCCGCAGGGCATTTTGTCTGCCTACAAGGACAATGCTTCGGTGATTGAGGGCGCGCGGGGCGGGCGTTTTTTCCCGGACGCAGATGGCGTGTACCGCGCGCATGAAGAAGATATTCATATTTTGATGAAGGTGGAGACGCATAACCATCCGACCGCGATTTCGCCGTTTCCGGGCGCGGCGACCGGCTCGGGCGGCGAGATTCGCGACGAGGGCGCGACTGGGCGCGGCAGTAAGCCGAAGGCGGGCTTGGGCGGCTTTTCGGTATCGAATCTGCGCATTCCGGGTGCGGAGCAGCCTTGGGAAAAAGATCACGGCAAGCCGGAGCGCATTGTTTCGGCGCTCGATATTATGATCGACGGCCCACTGGGTTCGGCGGCCTTTAATAATGAGTTTGGTCGCCCAAATATCTGCGGCTATTTCCGTACCTATGAGCAGGAAGTTCCCTCGGCGGCGGGCACGTCCCTGCGTGGTTATCACAAGCCGATTATGATTGCCGGGGGTGTGGGTAATATCCGTGCCGATCATGTGGAGAAAAATATTATTGCCGAGGGCGATTTGCTGATTGTGCTCGGTGGCCCGGCCATGCTGATTGGTTTGGGTGGCGGTGCGGCATCGTCGGTGGCTTCGGGCGCGTCGGCTTTTGATCTGGATTTTGCCTCGGTACAACGCGGCAACCCGGAAATGGAGCGCCGCTGTCAGGAAGTGATCGACCGTTGCTGGGCGCTGGGTGATGCGAATCCGATTGTGTCGATTCATGACGTGGGTGCGGGTGGTATTTCCAATGCTTTCCCGGAGTTGGTCAACGATGCCGGGCGCGGTGCGTCATTTGAGCTGCGCGCCGTGCCGAACGATGAGCCGGGCATGTCGCCAATGGAAATCTGGAGCAATGAATCGCAGGAACGCTATGTGCTGGCAATTCATCCAGAAAGTCTGGAGTTGTTCCAAGGCTTGTGCGAGCGCGAGCGTGCGCCGTTTGCCGTGGTGGGCACGGCGACGGCAAAACAGCATTTAATGCTTGGGGATGCGTATTTTGAAAATACGCCGGTGGATTTGCCGATGGATGTTTTGCTGGGCAAGCCGCCCAAGATGCTGCGCGATATAAAGCATCTGAGTTTCCAGCGTCCATCGCTTGATTTTTCGGGTGTGAGTTTGCGCGAGGCTGTGTACCGCGTGCTGCGGCTACCCACGGTGGCGAACAAGAGTTTCCTGCTGACCATTGGCGACCGCAGCATCACCGGCATGGTGGCGCGCGACCCAATGGTCGGCCCGTGGCAGGTTCCGGTGGCGGATGTGGCGGTGACGGCGGTGGCGCTGGACTCGGTGTTGGGCGAGGCGATGAGCATGGGCGAGCGCACGCCGCTGGCACTGATTGATGGTCCGGCTTCGGGGCGTATGGCTGTGGCTGAGGCGATTACCAATATCGCGGCCGCGCCGATTGCCAAGCTGTCCGATATTCGTTTGTCGGCTAACTGGATGGCGGCGGCGGGTGCGCCGGGGGAAGATGCCGCGCTATTCGATACCGTTAAGGCGGTGGGCGAGGAGCTTTGTCCGCAACTTGGCATTGCGATTCCGGTGGGTAAAGATTCGCTATCGATGAAGACGGTGTGGGAGCAGGGCGGCAAGAAGCGTGAGATGACTGCGCCGCTGTCGTTGATTATCAGCGCGTTTGCGCCGGTGAGTGATATTCGCCATGTATTGACCCCGGAACTGCGTCTGGATGCGGGCGATACCGATTTGCTTTTGATTGATTTGGGCAAGGGGCAGCAGCGTTTGGGCGCGTCCTGCCTGGCGCAGGTGTATGCGCAGGTAGGCGATGTGGCGCCCGATTTGGATGATGCGCATGCGCTGAAAGCGTTTTTTGCTGTGATTCAGAATTTGAATGCGGATCGCCTGCTCTTGGCTTATCACGACCGTTCGGATGGCGGCTTGTTCGTGACCTTGGCGGAAATGGCGTTTGCCGCGCATTGCGGTCTGGATATTTCGCTGGATGTGCTGGGTGATGACAGCTTGGCGGCCTTGTTTGCCGAAGAGTTGGGTGCGGTGGTACAGGTGCGGCATTGCGATACCGATAGCGTGTTGATGGCCTTACGCGAGGCCGGTTTGGGCGCACACAGCCATGTCATCGGCACATTGCGCGAGGATGATCGCCTGCTGTTCAAGCAGCATGGCAAGCTGGTATTGGATGAGTCGCGGGTTGATCTGCAATGCGCTTGGTCGGAAACCAGTTTTCAGATTCAGCGTTTGCGCGACAATCCCGAATGCGCGCAAGAGGAGTTCGATAACCTGTTGGATGCGGCTGACCCCGGCCTGTTTGTCGAGTTGACCTACCCGATGGACGCCGATGTTGCCGCGCCTTATATCGCCACGGGTGTGCGTCCGCGTGTCGCCGTGCTGCGCGAGCAGGGCGTGAATGGGCAGCTTGAAATGGCGGCGGCCTTTACCCGCGCCGGATTCGATGCGGTGGATGTTCACATGAGCGACATCATCGAAGGACGCATTATGCTGGATGAATTCAAAGGGCTGGTGGCTTGCGGCGGGTTCTCATATGGCGACGTGCTCGGTGCGGGCGGTGGTTGGGCGAAGTCGATTCGTTACAATCCGCGTGCGCTGGAACAATTCAATGAATTTTTTGTGCGCCAGGATGTGTTCGGTTTGGGCGTGTGCAATGGCTGTCAGATGCTCTCCCAACTGGCGGATGTGATTCCCGGTGCAGCCCACTGGCCGCGTTTCATGCGTAACCGTTCCGAGCAGTTCGAGGCGCGTGTGGCGATGGTGGAGGTGATGGATTCACCGTCGATCTTCCTTGCCGGTATGGCAGGTTCCAAAATGCCGATTGCGGTGGCGCATGGCGAAGGGCGGATTGAATTTGCCGCAGGTGTCGATGCCGAAGCGGTGGCGGAAGGCGGGTTGGTGGCGCTGCGCTATGTCGATCATTACGGTCAGGCAACGGAACATTATCCGCAAAATCCGAATGGCTCGGCGCATGGCATGACCGGGTTTACCACCGACGATGGTCGTTTCACGATTATGATGCCGCATCCCGAGCGCGTGTATCGTGCCGTGCAGCATTCATGGAGGCCGCAAGGCTGGGGTGAGGATGGTTCCTGGATGCGCATGTTCCGCAATGCGCGGGTATGGGTGGGTTAATTGCCGATTGGTTTCCGTAGGGTGCGCCGTGCGCACCATCAAGCATATATTGGTGCGCATGGCGCACCCTACAATTTGGAATAGATGAATGAACCCGAATTATCTTGATTTTGAACAACCCATTGCCGACCTAGAGGCAAAAATCAGCGAATTGCGCTTAATGGGGAATGACAGCAACCTGAATCTGGCCGATGAGATTGAGCGTTTGCAGGCCAAGTCAGGCCAGTTGACGCGCTCGATTTTCAGCAAGCTGAGTGCCTGGCAGGTGTCGCAAATGGCGCGCCATCCGCAGCGCCCCTACACCCTGGATTACGTCAAGCATGTGATGACCGATTTTGTTGAGCTGCATGGCGACCGTGCGTTTGCTGACGATGCGGCGCTGGTGGGTGGCCTGGCGCGGATTGATGGTCGTCCGCTGATGGTGATTGGCCATCAAAAAGGGCGTGATACCCGCGAGCGTTCACGGCGCAATTTCGGCATGCCGCGCCCCGAAGGCTATCGCAAAGCCAAGCGTCTGATGGAAACGGCGGCGCGCTTCAAATTGCCGGTGTTGACCCTGATCGACACGCCGGGCGCGTTTCCGGGCATGGATGCGGAAGAGCGTGGCCAGAGTGAAGCGATTGCGCGCAATCTGTTTGTCATGGCCGATCTGCCCACCCCGATTGTCAGTATGGTGATTGGCGAGGGCGGCTCAGGCGGCGCGTTAGCCATCGGCGTGAGCGATCATCTGATGATGTTGCGTTACAGCACTTATTCGGTGATCTCGCCCGAAGGTTGCGCGGCCATTTTGTGGAAAGATGCGGCTAAAGCGCCGGATGCGGCTGAGGCCTTGGGCATTACCGCGCCGCGCCTCAAGGAGCTGAACCTAGTGGATGAAGTGATTGAAGAGCCGGAAGGTGGTGCGCATCGGGATTTGGCGACGCATATGCAAACGGTCAAGGCTGCCATTCTGTGCGCACTGGATCAAACCGAAGCCATGCCGCTGGAGCGCTTATTGGAGCGGCGTTATTTACGCCTAATGTCCATGGGGCAGTTCAGCGAAAAGGCTTAAAGCGCGCGCATGAGCCATGTTTTTAAGCATGGATAGCTGGTTTTCGGATATTCTGGCGGCCATCCCCGTGCATTTACGCAAGCGTCGCTTGCATTTGGCGTTTAGCGGCGGCTTGGATTCCACGGTTTTATTGCATGGTTTGCTTGCCTTACAGCGCGCAGGCGAGCTGGGTGAGCTGGGTTTGCTGCATGTGCATCATGGTTTGCTGCCTGAAGCCGATGCTTGGGCGGAACGTGCGCAAGGCTTTGGGTATGAATTTGGCCTGCCGGTGCAGGTCTTGCGGGTGACGGTTGATCGGCAGGCTGGGCAGGGGGTCGAGGCCGCAGCGCGGGAGGCGCGCTATCAAGCTTTTGCCGCAGTGATGGCGGCAGGCGATGTGTTATTGACGGCGCATCATTTGGATGACCAGGCCGAAACGTTCATGTTGCAACTGATGCGCGGGGCTGGGGTGCGCGGCTTGTCGGCCATGCCTGTACTTCAGCCATTTTCTTTAGTGCATGGGACAGCTTGGCATCTGCGTCCGCTTCTGCACGCCACACGATTGGATTTGCAGCAGTGGGCCGTACAGATGGGTTTGACCTGGGTGGACGACCCCAGCAATACCGACATACGCATGGCGCGCAATCTCGTGCGGCATGAGGTGTTGCCGCGTTTACAACAACACTGGCCGCAAGCCACGCAAACCTTGGCGCGTTGTGCCGAGCGCATGGCATTGAGCGAGAGTTTGTTGCTTGATTTGGCGCGGCTTGATCTTGAGGACGCTCGTGCTGAGGGCGCGCATTGTTTGTCTGTCGTTGCGTTGCAGCGTTTGAGTGTGCCGCGCAGGGAAAATGCAGTGCGTGGTTGGTTGTTAGAATTGGGGTTGCCTTCGCCGCCTGCGGCGCGTTTGCATGAATTGGGTCGGGTGTTGGATGCGCGCGCAGATGCTCTGCCGAAACTGGCTTGGCCGGGTGGCATTTTGCGACGTTGGCGGGACAGTTTGTATGCTGCGCCTGACGAGAATGAAGCTGTTATGTCTTGGCCGAGCTGTGACTGGTTGTTGCAACAGCCGCTGGCTTTGCCTGATCTGTCATTGCGTTTGGTCGTGTCACATGAGCATGGCCGTGGTCTAAAAACTGAGCTTTTGCAGCATGGCGTGCGCGTGTGTGTGCGTCACGCTGCGTCTCTACCTCCGCTGGCCTCGCGCGCAACGCTTACCAAACGCTTGCAAGAACTTGGCGTGCCGCCGTGGTTGCGCGGGCATCTGCCATTGATTTATCTGGATGATAAATTGATACAGATCAGTGATTTATGGGTTCTCCCTGCCTGCCGCGCACATGTGCACGAGCGTGGTACAGTGATTAGCGTCGAACGCTTGGCCGGTGGTGTCATTTAATTGCAATATTCCCTCGTGAAACTGTGTAAAGATTCAGTTTCACCTAGATGAGGGATCACCATGACCTACTCGCTGTATTCCCTGGAAGTTCAACCCGTTATCCCTGCTGAATTGCAATGTCTGCACGATTTTGCAAATAACCTGGCCTATAGCTGGAGCCGCAAAATTCGCGGCTTATTTTTTAGAATGGATGCCGAGTTGTGGACGGCCTGTGGTCATAATCCCAAGGTTTTCTTGCGCCGGGTGTCGCAAGAGCGCGTGGACGAGGCATTGGCCGATCCAAGTTATATGTTCGATTTGGATGAGGCGCGTGCGCAGGTTCGCCGTTATTTGGCTGACCCCATTCATCCACTGCTTGCGTCTAAACTCGATCCTAATAAGGATTTAATCGCTTATTTTTGTGCGGAATATGGCTTCCACGAAAGTTTTCCAATTTATTCGGGTGGCTTGGGTATTTTGGCCGGAGACCATTGCAAGGCGGCAAGTGACCTTGGTTTACCGTTTGTGGCCGTGGGGTTGCTCTATCGTGTGGGCTATTTCACGCAGACTTTTGATAAGGATGGGCATCAAATTGAAACCTCACTGCCGGTTGATTTTGCCGATCTTCCGGTCGAACCTGCGTTGAATGCTCGTGGTGAAGAAGTGATGTTTGCCTTGGATTATCCGGGGCGAAAAGTTCAGGTTAAGGTTTGGTTGGCAAAAATTGGTCGTGTGCGTCTATTTTTGCTGGACACCGATATCGAGGGCAACAGTGCGGAAGATCGTAAAATCACCTACCAGCTTTACGGCGGCGGGCGCGATATGCGCATCCAGCAAGAGATTTTGTTGGGAATAGGCGGCGTGCGCGCCTTGCGAGCTTTGGATTTGCAGCCTAATGTTTGGCACATGAATGAGGGGCATGCCTCGTTTATCGTGCTGGAACGTTGCCGTGAGTGGATGTCTCAGGGCTTAAATTTTCAGGCGGCGATGGAGTGCGTCGCAGCCAATGCGGTCTTTACCACTCATACCCCTGTACCTGCTGGGCATGATGTTTTTGATGTGGGCTTGGTTGAGTATTACCTTGCCGATATGCGTAAAGCCCTTGGCTTGGGGTACGGCGAATTTATGAGCTTGGGGGATTTAGCCGATACGCCGACGCATTTCAATATGACCACACTGGCTTTGCGCGGCTCGCGTATGCACAACGGGGTGAGCAAAATTCACGGTGAAGTGGCATCAGTCATGGAGCGGGCGCATTGGCCAGAGATCGAACCACAAGAAAACCCCATGGGGCACGTTACCAATGGAGTGCATGTGGGGACGTGGTTGGCGCGAGATTGGGCGAGTTTCTTCGATCAGCTCCAGCGTGATTGGCAAGAGCACTTGTGTGAGCGCGATTTTTGGGAGCATATGGTCGAAAAGATTCCTGATTTGCGTTATTGGAGTGTGCGTCAGTCACTCAAGCGGGAGATGCTTGATGACGTTGCTGAGCGTATAACGAGGCAATATCGCCGCACCGGGCGCAGTGAGACCATCTTGCACAAGGCTTTGAGCCTGATTGGGCAGTCTGAGACTGATATGTTGGTGGTGGGTTTTGCGCGCCGTTTTGCTACGTATAAGCGCGCGTTGTTGGTGTTTAGTGATTTGGATGCCTTGGCGCGCTTGGTGAATGACCCGCAGCGCCCGGTGGTATTCATTTTTGCGGGCAAAGCGCACCCTGCGGATGAACCTGGGCAGGAGCTGATTCGGCGTATTTGGGAGATTTCACAACGACCTGAATTTTTAGGAAAAATTCTTCTAGTCGAAGGCTACGACATGGAGTTGGCGCGCAAACTTGTGACCGGAGTCGATGTGTGGCTCAACACGCCGGAATACCCGCTGGAAGCGAGCGGAACATCCGGGCAGAAAGTCGGTTTGAACGGTGGGTTGAATTTAAGCGTGCTGGATGGCTGGTGGGGCGAGGGCTTTGAAGGCGATAACGGCTGGGGCATCGTGCCGCATGGTGCCTCTTGTTCTGAGGACTATCGCAATGCGCAGGAATCGCGTGATTTGATTGATACGCTCACCCAAAGCGTGATTCCCATGTATTTTGCGCATGATCGCGGAAGCTATTCTAGTGCTTGGGTGCAGCGTTCCAAGGCTTCAATGGCCAGCATTCTGCCGCGCTTTAATAGTGAGCGCCAAGTTATTGATTATACTCACCAATTCTATGTCAAGGCCTTGCAAGATGGGCGCAATCTCGATAGTAATCACGCCGAATTGGCCTGTGAGTTAGCGGATTGGAAGGCGCGTGTTCGGGCAAAATGGCACAAGATTACGGCAGAACGTCTTGATGTGCCGCCCGCCCATTTGATTTCTGGCCAAGCGCTTGAAATATTAGTGGCGGTGGATATCGATGGCCTATCGCCAGCGGATGTGCGGGTAGAGTGTCAATTTGGTCTGTTGGATTCAAATGGGCAGTTCGAGCTGTGCGCGCATTATTTATGTTCAGCAACCGAGCGTGATGCAATGGGTCGCCAGTTGTACGCACTGAAAATTGAGCCATCCATGCCAGGCTTGCAAAGCTATCGCCTGCGCTTGGCACCGTGGCATCCTGCATTGACCCATCCTTATGAAATGGGCTTTATGCGCTGGTTGTAAATACACGCGCTTAATGGGTGCTGGAATATTTATTTCAGCGCCGGTTAAGTCAAGCAGGATGAGGACAAATGTGTCAGGTCTTTGGCTTTTCGCCGCGAGACACCTTGCCCTTGTTAATGCGGCGGTCACGCTTGTCCTTGAGGTATTGCATCATGCCTCGTGTGTTGCGCTCGTCGCCCGGCTGGTAGGGGTTGTCGTCGGTTTTGAAAATCAGGCGCACGGGTGTGGCGTAAAGCTCAAAGGTTTCGCGGAAGAATTTTTCCAGATAACGCTTGTATGAACCGGGCAGGCGGTCAGTTTGTTTGCCGTGGATAATCACCGTGGGTGGGAAACGGCCGCCCTGATGGGCGTAACGCAGCTTGATGCGACGACCGTTAATCAGTGGCGGCATGTGTTTGAATTGCGCAACTTCCAGTGATTCGGTCAGACGCGGTGTGGAGAGCTTGATACCCGCTGAAGCATGAGCTTTTTCCACTTTGTCCATCAAAAGACCCACGTTGGAGCCATGCAGGGCGGAAATAAACACCACTTCGGCGTAGTCGATAAAGTCGAGGCGGCGGTCAAGTTCGGTCTTGACGCGCTCGCGCTGATCGTTACTCAAGCCGTCCCATTTGTTCATGACGATAATCAGCGCACAACCACGCTCGGTCACAAAGCCGAGCAGGTGCAAATCCTGCTCAACCACGCCTTCCTGTGCATCCAGAATAAGCAACACAACTTGTGCCGCATCAATGGCTTGCAGGGTTTTGACCACGCTGAATTTTTCGACCATTTCGTCCACGCGGCCACGTTTGCGTACTCCGGCGGTGTCGATCAGGGTCACGGGTTTGTCTTTGTACTCCCACGGAATAAACACTGAGTCGCGCGTGGTTCCGGGCATGTCCATGGTCACCATGCGCTCCTCGCCGAGCAGACGGTTAACCAAGGTTGATTTGCCAACATTCGGGCGGCCAATAATGGCGACTTTCATGCCTGCCGCATCAATGGCATCGTCGTCCATGACTTCGGCGGCAGGGGGGAGGTGGTCAATTACACGCTCCGCCAGACCAGCCAAACCGCGACCGTGCGAGGCCACAAGGCGTACCGGCTCGCCCATGCCGAGACGGCTAAATTCAGCAAACGCCTGGGCTTCATCCGCGCCGTCCATTTTGTTGGCGACGAGCACGATAGGCTTGTTTTGACGGCGCAATTTTTCGGCAATTGAGCTGTCAGCGGCGGTCAGCCCGGCGCGAGCATCGACAATAAAGATAATCACATCGGCTTCATCCACCGCACGCCAGGTTTGGTAGGCCATGCGCTCATCGAGAATGGCATCGTCGCCCGATAAGCCACCCGAGTCGATAATGATCGTGTCGCGTGCGCCACTGCCGGTGTCTGCATCCGCGCGCGGATCAAAGCGTGCGTTACCGTATTTGCGGTCGCGTGTCAGGCCGGGCTGGTCGGCAACCAGCGCATCACGTGTGCGCGTTAACAGGTTGAAAAGTGTGGATTTGCCGACGTTTGGTCGGCCAACTAGGGCAATTACGGGTTTCATTGGCGCGCGGTCATAAAGATTTGGCGGGTATTGTACTGTGTTCGACCGCTCAAGGCATGGAACTCATTATTGCAGTTGGGAATTCAGCGGTACGCGCCGTTTGGAGAGGCTCATTTCACCGCGCCATAGGTCAAATGTGGCGCTGAGTTGCCCGGGCATCGGTGCGTCCAGCCAACCTTGCCGACGCAGATCTTCCAGTTGCTCCAGGGCAGCCTGTGGGGTGTGCGACCAGCCCGTGTCGAGCATCCATGTGGTGAGCAAGGCCTGACTGAGTTCGATATGCAGATGAAAGTTCAAATCGCGCCAATCCATGATCGGGGAATGGGTGTGCAACTCGCCGCTGACCCGTAATCTCCCTTGCGCCTGGCTGAGTTCAAACGCTTCGAGGCTGATGCGTCCATCATCCAAAGCGTAGGTGAAGGCGTTAAGCGCTGGTATTTTCGCGCGCATTAGGGCGTTAGCGTCCATGGCGTTCCACAGCGCGCCCCAGTGGACATTTTGCCAATTCAGGCGCGTGTTTAAGCGTCCAAGCTCCATGCGGTTGCCAAGGCCCAGACTATTGAGGTTGATGCCGCGTGCCGAAGACCAGGCTGCACTCACTTGCGTGGATTTGGTGAGCACCACGTCGAAGCGTGGTTGCTCAATCAATAGCGACGGTGGCAATGCGGGCATAGGCATTGGATTGTTGTTGGCTGTATTTGACGGTGCAATCCATGCAGCACGTAGGGCATCAACACTGAAGTCGCCTTGGCGCTCGCCGTGTTCACGCTGAAGATTGGCGCGCAATACCACATCAGCGGCGATTAAATCAGCGTTGGGCGCAAGCCATTTGAATCCTGGTAGGCGCAATTCGCCGCGACATTGACTAGAGCTGTCTTGCATAAGTGAGCGCAGCCGAATTTCGCCGAGATTTTGCGTCGTGTCATCCAGCTGCCCACCCAAGTGCAGCAGACCGGAAAGGTCAGCATAAAGCCAAGCATCCACCGCGCTTTGCGCTGGGAAAATACTTATACCGCCTTGGGTTGGTAAGCGGGCTTGTAGCGAAAACCAACCCCATGCTGCCGGAATGGATGTCTTAAACCCAAGCCACGGCCCATGGCGCATCTTGATACGCAGTTCGACAGGTTCACGCAACATCGCGGATTGGATAATAACCGTGGACGAAGATTGCCAGAGGCCTTGCTGATAGTCGCGTACTTCGGCTTCGGCATGGACATTACCTGCAATGTTCTCCAGCGTGGCGGCAAGGTGCTTGTGCAGATACACCCCCGCCTGCCAAGGTAAAACGATACCGGCCAACAAACAAAAAAGCCCTACCCACAAGGGCAAGGCCAGATTTTTTATGACAGGGGACATCAGCCTGGTATTACTTTTGAGCGGTCGTGCCACTGCTGGTGATGGCCACGATGCGACCTTCACGGGCTTGAATAAAGATGCGTTCACCATCGGTTACAGGCGCGCGCGGAATGGCGCTATTGGCGGCACGGGTGCGCGCCAACAAACGGCCATCTTCGGCGGCGAACCAATGCACATAACCTTCTTTATCGCCGACAACCAACTGACCGTTGAGTAACAGTGGTGCGCTGACGTTGCGCGCATGCAGTGCATTCTGCGACCAGAGCGTGCGCCCGGTGCGGCGGTCAATAGCCAAGAGATGGCTGTTGGCATCCGTTAGGTAAATCGCCGTAGCATCTAGGGTGATATTGCTAAAGCCTGACATCGTGCTTGCCCAAACAACCTGAGCGGTTGCAGCATCGACGGCAATCAGGCGGCCTTGATAGGCGAGTGCATAGATCACGCCGCGATCAAACAAGGGTGTACTGTCCACATCGACCATACGTTCAACATCGTTGCGGCCCTTGGGCAGAGCGACATTAATGGTGAACAAACGTCGTCCGCTCCCTAACTCATACGCGCTGAAATCACCATTATCAAAGCCTGCCAACACCGCATCCTGCATCAAAATGGGTTGGCTGGTGCCTTGTAAGGACAACGGCGGCACAGGGCGCGCATCGGACCAGAGGCGCTCGCCATTGCTGCTATTGAGCACCACCAGACGACCATCGGCGGTGCGCAGTGCCACGCTTTGCGGGCCAACGGCTGCCGGAGCATTCACCACGCTGCCAATATCGCTTTCCCACAGCAGAGCGCCATTGGCTAAATCCAGCGCGGCCACTTCACCGCGTAGACCGGTGATAACCACTTTGTCGCCACCGCCACCGACACCGCCCGCAACGGCAAAACCTAGTTCTGAGCGCCAGCGTTGCTCGCCCGTGCGCGAGTCAGAGGCCACAACTTGGCCGCGAGCATCTGTAGCAACCAGTACGCTGCCCGACGCAGAACGACCGACCCAAGGGGTGAGGCTGAGTTGCGCATTGCGATCCGCCGAACCTACACCATACGACCAGGCATCTTGTGTCGTGATGCTGGCTGCAAATTCTTTCAGTGGCGCGGGTGGGTCAACGTGGTCTTTTTTGGCCGCACAGCCACCGAGCAAAAAAGCTACGCTGAGAACTGTTGCGGCAAAAAGTGCCGTAGGACGTTGTATCGAACGCGGTGTTTTATTGAGCGGCAGGTGTTGCATGGCTTGCGCCTCCTAGATCATCGCGTTTAATGCGTAATAAGCCCGTTTCCAGGCCGAGTAAGGTGGCTTGAGCCAGGGCAGCATCATAAGCCTTGCGTGCTTCATCCACGCGCGCTTGCGAGACTAAAATATCACCGCGCAAGGCATCCGCATCGCTGCGGAAAGTCTCAGGCCAAACACCGTCCAAGGTTTTAAGCGCCGCCTCGACTTGCCCTGTGCCCCATTGCAAATGAGCCAGACGCAAACGAGCCAGCGGACGTATAGCTTCGTTCTTGGCGTGTTGACTCAACTGCACCAGGCGCGCTTGTGCCGCCTCAGTCTGTTGGCTATCAACATCCATGCGCACTAAACTTAACGCGGCAAGCTCGGCATAAAAACTATCCGGAAATTCAGTCACCAACTGTTCGGCCAGAGCACGCGGTTTTTGCAAATCAGGTGCGCTGGTCTTATCGCTAGGGGCTGTTTCCGCACTATCTAATGCCAGCGTCATTTCAGCAAACACCTGGCCAGCACGTTGCGCTTGCATCTCCTTTTGTCCCTGCAAGTATTGCCAGCCGAGACTTAGCGCGGCAGCCAGTACCAAGCCGCTGATGACGGAAACACTATTTTTGCGCCACCAGCTTTTAAACGCCTCGACTTGTTCTTCTTCACTTTGCTCGTAAGACACGCACAATCCTCAATACACACAATTAAATGTAGCCCGGTTTTAATCCGGGGATTTCAAGCCTGCATTCCCGGGCTACAAGCATCCCGTTAGATAATCCGCCAAGGCATCAAATGCCACTGCAATCTGTTCGTCTTCATGGCGCAAGGGCTTGATTTGAGCCTGCCCTTGCTTCACCTCGTCCTCACCCAAAATAAGTGCGTAGGCCGCGCCGGATTTATCCGCGCGCTTGAATTGTGCCTTAAAACTGCCGCCACCGGCATTGGTTTGAATACGCACAGCGGGCAGGGTATCACGCAAGCGCTCGGCAAGAACCAAAGCCTCGCGTTCGGCCTCGCTGCCGAGGGCTACGATGTAAACCTGCGGTGAGGCAGCGCTTGCTTGCGCCTCGCCGTAAGCCTCGCCGAGCAAGGCAAGCAGGCGTTCAAGCCCAATCGCAAATCCCGCCGCTGGCGTGGGCGAGCCGCCGAGTTGTTCGACCAGCCCGTCAAAGCGCCCGCCCGCACAAATCGTACCTTGTGCGCCCAAGCGGGTTGTGACCCATTCGAACACAGTCTTGTTGTAGTAATCCAGACCCCGCACCAGCTTGGGATTGACTTCATAACGGATGCCCGCCGCGCGGAGTACATCGCACAAGCGCTGGAAATCGGCACGCGACTCATCATCCAGATGCTCATTCAAGCGCGGTGCGTTGTGCAAAATGGCTTGTACATCGGGGTTCTTAGAGTCCAACACGCGCAGCGGATTGGTTTCAAGGCGGCGCAGGCTATCTTCGTCCAGATGCGCGGCATGTTGGCGCAAGTAGTTGACCAAGTGCTCACGATACACCGCACGCGCTGCATTGCTGCCCAGCGTGTTGATTTGCAGTACAACTTCATCGGCTAGGCCAAGTTGTTTCCACAAGCGCGCCGCCATCAGGATCAGTTCCGCATCCATTTCGGGCGTGGATACGCCAAACGTTTCCACACCTAGCTGATAAAACTGGCGATAACGGCCTTTTTGCGGGCGCTCGTGACGGAACATCGGCCCCATGTACCATAGACGTTGTTGCTGGTTGTAGAGCAAACCATGCTCCAGACAAGCGCGCACGCAGGAGGCGGTACCTTCGGGACGCAGGGTCAGACTTTCGCCGTTGCGATCCTCAAAGGTGTACATTTCCTTTTCCACGATGTCGGTGACTTCGCCGATGGAGCGCTTGAATAGCGCCGTGCTTTCCACGCTGGGCATACGGATTTCACGGTAGGCATAGCTCGCCATCAATTCGCGCAAAACGGCTTCAAGACGTTGCCAAGCGGGGGTGTCGCTCGGTAGGGCATCGTGCATGCCGCGTATGGATTGGATTAGACTGGGTTTCGTTGGTTTGGTCATAATTCTTTTTTGCCACAGAGGGCGCAGAGTTCTCAGATGAAAAAGTCATGTGCCTTTACTTAGGTACTCTCTGAATCCTCTGTGTTCTCTGTGGCTAATTTCTTGATTTCAATGCGCTCACGCACAACGCGTTCCAGTTCATCCACTAGGTTTTCATTGGTGACTTTGTGGTGTGGCTGGCCGTCGATATACAACAGATTGGGCTTGCCGCCGGTCAAACCCACGGCCACTTCGCGTGCTTCACCAGGCCCGTTGACCACACAGCCAATCACCGCCACATCCAAGGGTGTGGAAATGCCTTCAAGACGTTGCTCCAGCATATTGACAACTTTAATCACGTCAAATTCCTGGCGTGAACATGACGGGCAGGCAATAAGATTGATGCCGCGTGAGCGTAAATGCAGACTTTTGAGGATATCCCAGCCGACCTTGATTTCTTCCACCGGGTCGGCCGCGAGTGAGACGCGGATGGTGTCGCCAATACCTTCGGAAAGCAAAAGCCCCAGCCCAATCGCGGATTTGACTGCGCCAGAGCGTAGGCTGCCCGCTTCAGTAATGCCAAGGTGCAGCGGTTGTTCGATCTGT
Source organism: Halothiobacillus neapolitanus (assembly GCA_020722165.1). Taxonomy (GTDB): domain Bacteria; phylum Pseudomonadota; class Gammaproteobacteria; order Halothiobacillales; family Halothiobacillaceae; genus Thiofaba. Next base: position 15,549 of record DYLI01000007.1, read on the forward strand.
TTAGCCAGCAAACGATAGGCTTCGACGGTTAAAAACACATCTGAAGCTTTGAGGCTTACCTTGAAATCCGGGTAGTTGAGTCGATCCAGAATTTCAACATGACGCAGGGCGGATTCAACCATTGCTTCCGGGGTCGGCTCACCATATTTTTCCTGTAAATCTTTTTCCAGCGAGCCGGCATTCACGCCGATACGGATGGGAATTCCTTTGTCGCGTGCCGCTTCAATGACGGCGCGCACACGATCTTCGCGCCCGATATTACCGGGATTGATGCGCAGACAGTCAGCACCCAATTCGGCCACGCGCAGGGCAATGCGGTAGTCAAAGTGAATATCGGTAATCAGTGCAAAGCAGCCGACGCGTTTTTTGATGGCACCGAAGGCTTCGGCGGCCTCCATGCTGGGCACGGAGACACGCACAATGTCCGCCCCGGCTTGGCGCAGGGCGTTGATCTGCGCCACCGTGGCCTCAACGTCGCAGGTTTCGGTATTGGTCATGCTTTGCACGCTCACCGGCGCGTCCCCGCCCACGGGAATTTTGCCGACCATAATTTGGCGTGATAAACGGCGCGGGATGGTGTGAGTGTGCTGCATAGTGTTCGGCGCTGCTGAAGTTATTGACTTGGGGCGCTGCCCAGTTTGGGAATAAAGGCTTTGCCTGCTGGGCGAGCGTAGGGCTGGAGGTCGATGTTTTCTCCATCAAGCATCACGCCAAGCTCGCTTGCACGACCAATGGTGATTTCAAATGGGCGCTTGCCTTCGAGCTGTTTGCTGTTGCCGGGGGCAAGAATGCCTTCAAAGATGACGCGCGCATCGGCATCTTTAACCCGTACCCAAGAGCCTTGTGCTTTGCCTTGCCCTTTGAGTTCCAATCCTAGCGGTGGTGAGGGCGGGGTGGGTGTTGGTGCATTTTGGGTTGGCGCAACAACGACAGGCTCGGTGGATGGCACGACCTCACCGACGATAATGCCGACGCTGGTGGCAACCGGTGGGGTGCTGGGTTTAACTTCTGGCGGCGGCATCAGCGGAATGCTGGGTAGCACGGGAGGATTTGTTTGGGTGTTGGTCAGCGTTATGTTAGGCGCTTCCTCGGCGGTTTCAATTAAACGCATGGATTCGGGCAAGAATCGGGTGGCATAAATGCCTGCCCCTATAATTCCTATAAAAAACAGAAGGTTAAGCCAAGGAAAACCTGACGAGGATTTTTTCATACGCATCGGTTCGATGGGGGTGTTGTGACGCAAGTCACTCTTGCGCAGCTCGCCAGCGAGGCGGGTATATGCTTGCTGAAGCTGCTGTTCATCAAGCTGCAAAAATTCCGACCATTTGCGCAGATAACCATGGACGTACACTTTGCCAGGCAGCGTTTGCAGGTCTTCTTGCTCCATGGCCTCAACGATGCGCGCACCCAGATTGAGTTGGCGCGCAAGTTCAGCCTGGCTTAGTCCCGCCGTTTCACGCGCACGGCGCAGCATGACACCGAGGCTAGGGGTGTCATTGACGATTGGTGTTTGCTGCGAGTCGCTCACTTGTAGCCCCCTAGACTTAAAGCTTCATCAGAGTCAGGAAATTTGCCACGCAAGAGCAATTCATAATGCGCTTGGGCTTCTCGGTGACCGAGCGCCTTTTCGATTTTGGCGCCGAGGAGCAGACTGGCCGGATTTTGCGCGTCGAGCGCATGGTAGCGTTGCAAGCTGACATTCGCGTCCAGTGCCTTGTTTTGCTCCAGCTGCAAAGAGGCGAGTTGTAACCACGCGTAAGCCTGGCGTGGGTCGAGGCGTAAGGCTTGGCGCAAGGCAGCTTCGGCCTCGGCGGCTTGACCGTTTTGACGCTGGCATTGCCCAATATTTGCCCAGGCAAAACCCGGTGTGCGGTAGAGGGGGTTGCTTAGCGCGCGCTCTAACATGGAAATACCTTCACTAAATTGCCCTTGGCGGCAAAGGAAGGCACCGTAATTGTTTTGAATTTCTGCATCCGTGGGTGCGAGTTCAAGCGCGCGGCGGAAGTGATCTTGCGCCAGTGCCGACTGTCCCAGGGAGTCTTGCAGGATGGCATTGCCATGCTGCACAAGCGCCGAATTAGGGTCGTCCTTGAGGGCTCGCGTGAGTTTTTCAGCCGCGACAAATTTTTCACCGCGTTGTAGATAGGTCAAGCCTAGTTGGGCATTTACTTCAGCCGCGCGCTTGGGGTCAGCCTCGGACTTGGGGCGCTCATCGGCATCGGTGACATTGCCGTAGAGCGGTTTTGTACTGGCGCAGCCGCTCAAGCCAAGACTGATTGCGATGCAAAGTACGCTACCTGTGAGCGCAACACGTTTCATGGATGACTGACGCAGTAAAGTGTTCATGATGCAGGCCTCAGATTCATGCGTTCAAGGCGTTCGCCTCGGCGGGCACGATCTTCCACTTCGCCGACCAGCTGGCCGCAGGCAGCATCAATGTCGTCACCCCGGGTGCGGCGCGGTACGGTGGTGATGCCAGCGGCTTCCAGGCGGCGCATAAAGCGGTCGATACGTGCGCTATTGGAGCGGGTGTAACCTGATTCGGGGAATGGGTTAAAGGGAATCAGGTTGACCTTGGCTGCGCGGTCACGCAACAGGCGAATCAGGTCATCAGCATGTTGGTCGCTATCGTTCACCTCGGCCAGCATCACATATTCATAGGTAATGAAGGCGGCGGGTGCATTGGGCGCGTAAGCATCGCAAGCTGCCATAAGCTCCTTGAGTGGGTATTTTTGATTCAGGGGTACGAGCACATCGCGCAGTTCATCGGTGGGCGCGTGCAGCGAGACGGCCAGTGCAACATCAATGCGTTCTTGCAGACGTGCCATCGCGGGAACCACGCCGGAAGTGCTAACGGTTACGCGGCGTTTGGACAGGCCGTAGGCGTTGTCTTCCATCATGATTTCAGCCGCATCGACTACCGCTTCAAAATTCAACAGCGGTTCGCCCATGCCCATGAAGACCACATTGCTGATTTTGCGGTCTGAGGGCAGGGATTTAGCGACCAAAATGTGCTCGGCCATAAATAATTGCGCAATAATTTCGGCCGCGCTCATATTGCGGTTAAATCCTTGCCGCCCGGTGGAGCAGAAGGTGCAGGCCAGCGAGCAGCCGACTTGCGAAGACACGCAAAGCGTCGCACGGCTCAGGCCATCGGTGTATGTGGCGCGACGCGGGTCAATATAACCGTCGTCATCATCCTGTTTGCTTTTTTCGGCTTCGGGGATGTAAACCATCTCCACGCTATTGCCGGAGTCGAGGCGAAGCACCCACTTCATCGTCCCATCACGGGATTTCTGTTCGAGCTCCACCTCAGGAATGCGAATTTCGGCGACTTGCGCGAGTTTTTCGCGCAGCGCCTTGGACAAGTCGCTCATGTCTGCAAAATCAACCACCCCGCGCTGGTGTATCCATTTCAGGACTTGTGCCGCGCGGAAGGGTTTTTCGCCGAGCTCGGCAAAAAACTGCTCCATCTTGCGTTTAGGCAAGCCGAGCAGGTTGATTTTGGGTGAAGAGCCGCTGTTCGCGGATTCGTTCATAGCGGTCATGTCCAATAGTCTCGTTCCGCCTCAAATTTAAAGCGAAAATAATCGCTTAAATTAGCGCGGGCAGATTTCGTTGGCAGCAAAGAAATACGCGATTTCAGTGGTCGCGTTTTCCAGGCTGTCTGAGCCGTGTACGGCGTTGGCGTCAATGCTGTCAGCAAAGTCAGCGCGTATGGTGCCGGGTTCAGCTTTTTTCGGATCGGTGGCACCCATCAGGTCACGGTTTATAGACACCGCATTTTCGCCTTCCAGAGCTTGGATCATGACTGGGCCGGAGATCATGAATGCCACCAATTCGCCAAAAAAGCCACGCTCTTTGTGAACCGCATAAAAGCCTTCGGCTTGTTCCTTGGTCAAGTGAGTCATCTTGGCGGCAATGATTTTCAGACCAGCGTGCTCAAAACGGCGCAATATGTCGCCAATGTGGTTTTTGGCGACGGCATCAGGTTTGATGATGGACAGGGTGCGTTCGAGAGCCATGAGTAAAACTCCTAGAGTGGTTTGAGTGGTTGAAAAAAGGGGCGGTAAAAAATTTGAGCCCTGCATTGTATGCGGGTTTGGGGGCAGGATGAAAGCTGCGAATTAAGCCCGTTCATCGATCCACGCCATTTGAATGGCTTCAAGGATTTTTTCATTGGATTTGTCGGCTTCACCCGTAAAATCCGGCAGGGCAAGCACCCAAGCGTGAAGATCGGTAAAGCGCACCCACTGCGGGTCGGAATCAGGGTGAGCTTCGTCAAGGGCAATGGCAATATCAAGTGTGTCAGTCCAGTTCATGCTCAATGCCCCTCCGAGGCTAAGTTGATGGTGTATCTTGGAATTTCAATCACTAAATCCTCCTCGCCGACCACCGCTTGGCAGGATAGGCGAGAGTCAGGATCGAGTCCCCAAGCCTTGTCAAGCATATCATCTTCGCATTCTGATGCGCCTTCTAAGCTTGTGCCGCCTTCGCGTACCCAGACGTGGCAGGTGGTGCAGGCACAGGATTTTTCACAGGCGTGTTCAATGTCGATACCTTGCGCTTGTGCGGCATCAAGTAGGGTGTCACCCGGTTGCGCGTCGATGACCATGCCGTCGGGGCAGTATTTTTCATTGGGTAGAAAGATGATTTTTGGCATGGGGTTTGGCTCCGTGAGGCTAAAAACTGGGTGGGCGTTGATTTAACGCTGCATTTGAGCGGCCATTTCATCCACTGAATGTCCAGCAAGCGCACGACTCACCGCCTGATTCATGCGGCGTTGGATAAATGGTAGCGCCGCATTTTCCAGGTGCTCGACCGCTTCATGAATAGCTTGAGTATCCTCACCCTGAATAGCTTGGTCGAGCAGTGCTCGTGCAGCAAGCAGAATGGGGCGGTCAATCTCAGTGAGCAATGCCGCATCGCTTGCCATGGCGCTATCGATCGCTTCAAGGCTACGCGCACCCTCAACGCGTGCTTCACGCAGACGGCGCGCGTGTACATCGTCGCTGGCATGGTCAAAGGCGCTACGCAGCATCTGCTCCACGTTTTCTTCGCTCAGGCCATACGAGGGTTTAACTTGAATTTCGCTATGAGTGCCCGTGATTTTTTCCTGCGCGCTGACTGTAAGCAGGCCGTCAGCATCAATTTGAAAGGTAACACGCACCCGTGCGGCACCCGCCACCATGGCAGGTATGCCGCGCAGGGAAAAGCGCGCCAGGCTGCGGTTATGCTCCACGCTGTCGCGTTCGCCTTGCACAATATGCAGGCTGATGGCGGTTTGACCGTCTTTGAAGGTAGTGAATTCTTGCGCGCGTGCCACGGGCAGGGTGGTGTTACGCGGGATGATGGTCTCAACCAGGCCGCCCATGGTTTCCAGTCCCAAGGACAGCGGGGTGACATCCAGCAACACCATTTCATCGGCGGATTTGTTGCCGGCAAGTACATCGGCTTGCAAAGCCGCGCCAAGAGCCACCACCTTGTCGGGGTCAATGTCGGTGAGCACTTCACGACCAAAAAAGGCGCTAACCCGCTCACGCACACGCGGTACACGCGTGGCACCACCGACCATGACCACATCCTGAATTTCGCTGGCCGCAATGCCCGCGTCCTTGAGGGCTTGCGCGCAGGCGGTGAGGGTGCGTTCAATCAGCGGATCAGCCAAGGTGTTGAATTCATTGCGGGTCAGGCAGCCCGACCACACGGTTTCCCCGCGCAGATCAAGGCGTGCGCAGGTCTGTTCATTACCGGTTAAAGCTTCTTTAATGGCGCAGGCGGTGCGGCTGAGGTGGCGCTGTTCACCGGCACTGAGCATTTCATTAGCCGCCGTACCCAAGCTTGAGCGTTCCATCAGCCATAGCGCGAGGGCGTGATCGAAATCGTCGCCGCCGAGTTGGGTGTCGCCGCCAGTGGCGATGACTTCAAACACGCCTTGGCGCAAGCGCAGGATGGAAATATCAAAGGTGCCACCGCCCAGATCGTACACCGCAATCAAGCCTGTCGCATGAGTGTCCAAGCCATAGGCCAAAGCGGCAGCGGTCGGTTCATTAAGCAGGCGCAACACATGCAGCCCGGCAAGGCGCGCTGCGTCACGGGTGGCTTGGCGCTGCGCATCATCAAAATAGGCAGGCACTGTAATCACCGCGCCCACTAGCTCGCCTCCAAGACGCTCTTCAGCACGGACTTTGAGTGGCTTGAGAATTTCCGCCGAAATTTCCACGGCACTCATCCAACCCTGCGGGGTGTGCATACGCGGCACGGCGGGCTCATGAGGATCGAAACGGTAGGGCAGGGCGGGCTTCATCTGCTGCACATCATCCAGCCCGCGCCCCATGAGGCGCTTGATGGAGATAAAAGTGTGTTCGGGATCAAGGGCGGAGCGCGCTTTGGCATCCTCGCCAACTTCGATTTTATCCGCTGCGATATGCACCGCTGAAGGTAAAAGCAATGCGCCCACGACATCGGGTAAGCATTCGGCCACGCCATTGATGACACTGGCGACCAGAGAGTTGGTTGTCCCCAGATCAATGCCCACAGCCAGTCGGCGCGCATGGGGCGCAAGAGTTTGTCCAGGTTCGGAAATTTGCATCAAGCTCATGGTGTTAGGGAGTGTTTAATTTGTTCGATAAAGCGTTGCAGGAACTGTAGACGCTGTAAATGACCTTGGATATTCGCGGTATCCATCGTGGCGGAGCTTGCGGCTTCGGCGGCGCTGCACAAATGCGCCCAATTTTTTGCCCACAACTGCTTAATCTGTCGTTGCAGGGCGTGCCTTGCCTCGTTATCGCGTGCATCTTCTAGCGCTTCACGCAATTCCATTTGCTGCATTAAAAAGGCGGTATCGTCCATGCTGCGTGCTTCGTTGAGCGTGCCCCCACGCAATTCGAAATACAACTGTGCTCGCGACAAAGGATTAGACAACGTGGCAAACGCGGCATTGATATCTGCGGCACGCTGCACCGCCAAGCGGCGTTCAAGAGCACTACCTTGGCTGAAACGATCGGGATGAAACTGAGTGCGCAAATGTTCAAAGCGGCGGTTAAGTTCGGCTTCGTCAAGCTCCAACGCAGGCTCAAAACCTAGGAGAGTAAATGCACTTGCACTCAGCGAGGGGCTTGATTGGCTCACACTGTAAAACTCTCGCCACAGCCGCAGGCATCTTTGACATTAGGATTGTTGAACTTCAGGCCGAGGTTCAAGCCCTCACGCACCAAGTCGAGTTCTGAGCCGTCTAAATGCAGTAAGCCTTTGGGGTCTGTGACCACTTTGACACCAAAGCTTTCAAAAATAATGTCTTCCGGCTTGAATTCGTCGGCATATTCAAGGACATACGATAAACCCGAGCAGCCCGAGGTTTTCACGCCCACGCGCAAGCCCACCCCTTTGCCACGGCGACTAAGGTAATCACGGACGTAGTTGGCAGCTTTTTCGCTCAAGGTAATGCTCATGGTGGTGCTCTTTATGGCTTGGCGTGAATCTGAATGTGCTCGTGCAGAGGTTCGGGCATATGCCCAAAGCGCACCACCATATCCTGCCGCTCGGCAATGGCCAGAATATCTTGGCGCTGCATCAAGGTTTCCAGGGTGATTTTGGAGAGGAAAGCGTGAATTTGATCGGTTAAATCCGTCCATAAATCATGCGTCAGGCATTGTGTTTTGTCTTGGCAATCGCCTTTGCCCTCACAGCGGCGCACATCGAGTGATTCGTCTACCGCCGTGATGACCTCAGCTACGTTAATCAGTGCAGCCGGGCGTGCAAGGCTATAGCCGCCACCGGGCCCGCGTGTGCTGGAAACCAGTTTGCAGCGCCGCAGTTGAGCGAAAAGCTGCTCAAGATAGGAGAGCGAAATTCCCTGGCGTTCGGCAATTTCGGCCAGCGTAATTGGGCCGTGTCCTTGATGCAGTGCAAGATCGAGAATCGCCGTAACAGCATATCGACCCTTGGTGGTGAGGCGCATGAAAGCTCCAAAGCAAGTTAACAGTTAGCGCTAGAATACAATTCCGAGCCCAGAGGTCAAGTATTTATCCCTATTCCCCGTATGACTTCGCGGGATTGTGTGGGTATGGGGTACTTTCGTTGTCTTCAAGCGCGATGCCATCAAGTGAAGGCATATCTTTGTTTTCAACTTCACCGCCTAGCAGACGTACTTGCGAGGATAGCTGCTCGATACGCGCGTCAAGCAGTTGGATATGATCCAACACGCAGTTGATGGCGTGCGCCACCGGGTCAGGCATGTCTTGCGCCACACCGTAAGCATCAAACCCCAGTTTTTGTGCCATTTCGGAACGTAGTTTGTCGCTGGCGCTGCGTTGTTGCACGCTGCGCCCCGGAATGCCGACCACGGTGTCGCCGGAGGCCACGTCTTTCAGCACCACAGCATTGGAGCCGACTCGGCAGGCATCGCCAAGAGTGATGGGGCCAAGAATTTTGGCTCCTGCTCCAATTACAACATTGTTTTCCAGGGTCGGATGGCGCTTGCCTTCCTTCCAGCTCGTGCCGCCGAGCGTTACGCCGTGGTAAATCGTGCAGTCGTCACCAATTTCGGCGGTCTCGCCAATCACCACGCCCATGCCATGGTCGATAAAAAAGCGCCGACCGATTTTCGCGCCGGGGTGAATTTCAATCCCGGTTAGCCAGCGTGCCAAGGATGAAAACCAGCGTGCCAGCCAGCGTAGGCGACGTTGCCACAAGGCGTGGCTTAGACGATGCCACCAAAGGGCATGCAGGCCGGGGTAGGTGGTGAGCACTTCAAACGCATTGCGCGCCGCTGGATCGCGGTCGTACACGCTTTGAATATCTTCACGCATTCGATCAAACATCGTGACCAACTCCTGTGTTGTGCGTTTTGCGTTGGATGGCTGTCAACATGCCGCGCAATATATCCACTTCGTTAGGCGTGATTTGCGCACGTTGCAGTAAGGATCGCAGTTTTTGCATCATGTGACGCGGGTTTTGCGGGTCAAGGAACTCAAGCTCGTGCAGTGTGGTTTGCCAGTGCTGCAATAGATTTTCCAGCGCATCATGGGTGGCCGGTGGCGGGCTTTCAAGCGGCGGCACGGGTGTATCGCCCAAAAGCGCCTGGCGCAGCTCGTAGCAGGCAATTTGCACCGCCTGTGCCAAATTCAGTGAGCTGTAGACCGGATTGGCCGGAATCATCATGTGCGCGTGGCAACGACCAAGCTCGATATTGTTTAGCCCAGAATTCTCGCGCCCAAACACTAGGGCGATTTCTGCCTGAGGGTGCTGCGGATTCATCAGCCAGTTGACATGAGCATATTCCGCCATCTGACGTGTACTCATCAGCTCATGCGGTCGGTCACGCAGACGCGCGCTGGCTCCAATCACCCAATGACAACCCGCAAGCGCCGCATCCAAATCGTCAACTCGTTGGATATTGTCCATCACATCCAGCGCATTCGAGGCCATGGAAAAGGCTTCGGCATCGAGTTTCGCCTTGGGTTGAACCAGTGCCAGGCGCGATAGACCCATGGTTTTCAAGGCGCGTGCGCAGGCACCGATATTGCCGCCATGGGTGGTGCCGACGAGGACAATGCGCACCCGTTGTAACGCGCTATCGAGGTCGTTTTCAGGACAAGATTCATGCTTTGTGCTAAATTTCGCGGTCATTTTCGTATCTTTATCATCTTTGGATTACTGCCATGCACCCCATGCTCAATACGGCTGTGCGCGCCGCTCGCACCGCTGGCACCGTCATTTCTCGTGCCAGTGTAAGGCTCGATAGCCTGAACATTGAAACCAAGCAGCGCAATGATTATGTCACTGAAGTTGACCGCCAAGCCGAGGCGGCGATTATCGAAATCTTGTCTAAAGCCTATCCGCAACACGCGTTTTTGGGCGAGGAAAGCGGCCTGAGCGGGCATGAAGACAGCGAATATTTGTGGATTATCGACCCGCTGGATGGTACCACCAACTTTCTGCACGGCTTGCCCCACTATGCGGTGTCAATTGGACTGGAGTTTCAGGGACGCATGGAGCATGGCGTGATTTATGACACGTTTAAGGACGAGCTGTTTACCGCCAGTCGGGGTAGTGGCGCATTTTTGAACAACCAACGCTTGCGGGTCACAGGGCTGAAAACCTTAGATGGCGCCTTGCTGGGTACGGGTATTCCCTTCCGCGACGATCAGCCGCTGGATGAGTTTATGGCCACCTTGCGCGGGATGTTGGGGCCGATTGCCGGTATTCGTCGCGCGGGCTCGGCGGCACTGGATTTGGCCTATGTGGCCGCCGGGCGCTTGGATGGCTTTTGGGAATTTGGTCTGAAGCCTTGGGACATGGCCGCCGGCGTTCTGATGGTGCGCGAAGCGGGCGGTATGGTGGTGGACTTTGATGGAAGCGACCGCTACATGCACAACGGCAATCTAGTGGCGGCCAACCCGCGCTTGATGCACACGATGCTCAACATTATTCAGGCCAGTGTGGCCTCGGTGCGTAAGGATTAGGTCGAATTTGGAGCAAAAAAAAGCAGCTCAAAAAGAGCTGCTTTAGGATTTGGTGCCGAGGGAGGGACTCGAACCCTCACGTATTTCTACGGCGGATTTTGAATCCGCTGCGTCTACCGATTCCGCCACCACGGCTTAGTTACTGAAGGCTTTGGCCAGCAGAACTTGGTAGGGGCGGCACTATAGGGGAATCGCGGCGACTTGCCAAGCAGTTTTTCAAATTTATTTCACTGCGCGTTGGCGTGGTGGTGGTGTAGCTTTTTGTATGAATGTCGCGGATTTTGATTTTGACTTGCCAGCAAACTTGATTGCGCAAACACCCTTGCCTGAGCGTGCGGGAGCTCGAATGCTGGTTTTGGATGGTGTGACGGGGTTGGTTAATGATTCTCGTATCCTCGATTTGCCCAATATCCTGCAGACGGGCGATCTTTTGGTGTTTAACGACACGCGAGTGATTCCGGCGCGCTTGCATGGGCAGAAGGATAGCGGCGGGAAAGTCGAGGTTTTGCTTGAACGTATCTTGAATGAACATGAGGCGATCTTTCATGTTCGTGCGAGCAAATCACCTAAACAGGGCACGATACTGCGGATGGAGGGTGGTGTGGTGTTCGAGATGGTGGCGCGCGAGGATGAGCTGTTTCGTTTGCGACTTGTCGCCGGAGGCGAGAGCCTGTTGGCGGCTTTAGATGCGCATGGTCATATGCCTTTGCCGCCTTACATCGAGCGTCAGGATAGCGCCGCTGACCGCGAGCGCTATCAAACCGTGTTTGCTGACCGTCCGGGGGCGGTGGCCGCGCCGACGGCGGGGCTGCATTTTGACGATGCTTTGCTGGCAGCGGTCGCTGCGCGCGGCGTGCATTCGGCACGGGTGACGCTGCATGTGGGGGCGGGGACGTTTCAGCCGGTGCGTGTGGATGATTTGACGCAGCACATCATGCACGCGGAGTGGGTGGATGTGCCGCAAGCCACGGTTGATGCTATTTCAGCAACGCGGGCGCGGGGCGGACGGGTCGTCGCGGTAGGGACAACGGCGGTACGTGCTTTGGAGACGGCGGCGAGTTTTTCGCCGCAGGGTGAGTTGGCTGCGTGGCAGGGCGATACGCGCTTGTTTATTACGCCGGGGGTGAAATTCAAGGTGGTGGATGCCTTGCTGACTAATTTCCATCTGCCACGCTCGACCTTGTTGATGCTGGTGAGCGCGTTTGGTGGTTATAGCAACATGATGCGTGCCTATGATCACGCGATTGCCGCCAATTACCGCTTTTTTAGTTATGGGGACGCGATGTTTATCACCCCCGCTTTGGATGCTTTGGAACGCGAATCATGAAATTTGACTTATTTAATAGCAGCGGCGCGGCGCGACGTGGACGTTTGACCTTTGCGCGCGGCACGGTGGAGACCCCAGCCTTTATGCCGGTGGGAACCTATGGCACGGTGAAAGCCATGACGCCGGAAGAACTGCGCGAGATTGGCGCGGAAATTATTTTGGGCAATACCTTTCATTTGTGGCTACGTCCTGGCATCGAAATCATCAAAAAACACGGCGATTTGCATGATTTTATGCACTGGCACGGGCCTATTTTGACTGATTCGGGTGGTTTTCAGGTCTTTTCCCTGGCCGCGTTGCGCAAAATCAGCGAGGAAGGCGTGCGCTTTCAATCGCCGGTGGACGGCAGCAAGGTGCATCTTGATCCGGAGACCTCGATGACGGTGCAACACGCGCTGGGATCGGACATTGTGATGATTTTTGACGAATGCACTCCATATCCCGCCACCGAGCAGCAGGCACGCTTTTCGATGGAGTTGTCCCTGCGTTGGGCGGCGCGTAGCAAGCAGGCGCATGTTGAATTGCAGGGTGATGAGCCGGCCGCGTTGTTTGGCATCGTGCAAGGCGGGATGTATGACAATCTGCGCCAGGTCTCGGCGCAAGGCTTGATGGACATCGGTTTTGATGGTTATGCGATTGGCGGTTTGTCGGTCGGCGAGCCAGAGGATGAGCGGATCAAGGTGCTTGAGGCGACCACGCCCATGCTACCGGCCGATCGTCCGCGCTATTTGATGGGCGTAGGCAAGCCGGAAGATATTGTCGAAGCAGTGCGCCGTGGCATTGATATGTTCGATTGCGTGATGCCCACGCGCAATGCGCGCAACGGGCATTTATTTACGCAGTGGGGCGATGTACGCATTCGCAATGCACGTTACGCCGAAGACACGCGGCCGATTGACCCGCATTGCAGCTGTTATACCTGCCGTAATTACAGCCGTGCCTATTTGCGTCATTTGGATAAGTGCAATGAGATTCTCGGTTCGCGTTTGAATAGTATTCATAACCTGCATTACTACCAGTTTTTAATGCAGGAGATTCG
>DYLI01000120.1 GCA_020722165.1 Halothiobacillus neapolitanus
TGGACCGGTCTGCGGCTTTTGCAGCCAGTTCGTCTCAAGTCCGACAGGCTGCTAGGCAAAGGTTCACCTGCAAACGACAAAAATGAACAGCAAATCTGGGTTAAACTGAGCCCACTCCTCAAGGATTCACGCATGTTTTTCACCCTCGGTCTAGGTATCGCTGCCTTAATCGCTTACGCTGCCGCTTTTGCCTTGCTCTGGCGGCGCTTGCCTGCGTTGCGCCAAGGCGAAACTCCCCACAAATCGTCCGCGATTATCGTAGCGTTTGTCGGCGCGTTGCTGCATGTGGGTGTGCTGGTGTCATGCACCTGCGACAGTGAGGGCATCGACCTTGGTGTACTCAAAGCGCTGTCACTGTCTGGGCTTGTCACTTTGCTGATCGTCCTCGTGTCCAGCCTGCGCCAACCACTGGAAAATCTTCTTCTGCCCGTTCTGCCGCTCACCATGCTCGGTCTTGCCGCACAACTGGCCTGGCCGAGTGCGCCGCAAAACATGATCGGCCACCAGCCTGCGCTGGAAATTCACATCATGCTCTCGATTCTGGCTTACAGCCTGTTCACGCTGGCCGCGCTGCAAGCCCTGCTGTTGGCCAACCAGCACCGCGCCCTGCACGCACGCCGCCCCAGCGCCTTTGCACACATCCTGCCGCCGTTGGAGGACATGGAAACGCTGTTATTCCGCATGATTAGCGCCGGATTTGTGCTCCTGACCTTCGCCTTGCTTACCGGCTTCATGTATTTGGAAAATATCTTTGCCCAGCATTTGGTGCATAAAACCGTCCTGAGCATTATTTCCTGGGCGGTATTTGGTGCGCTGCTGATAGGGCGTTATTCGATGGGCTGGCGTGGACAAACCGCCGTGCGTTGGACGCTTAGCGGCTATGCGGTACTGCTCCTTGGCTTCATTGGCAGCAAGATTGTCCTCGAATGGGTCTTGGGCGTGCAACGCTGATCCAAGGGAGCGTCTATAAATTCAAACAAGCCGACAAATTTATTGATTGGGACAAGACAAAAGACGGCTCAAAAAGCGCAGCATAGACAACTATGTGAGCATTTTGAGCCTTCTTTTGACGCAGTCAGCGCGGCTTCAGTGGATTTATAGACGTGCCCTTGCGCTGAAAAGGGTTTTTCATCGGCGTGTTAATCGCCTATTATCCTTAGCATCTTAATTACCTCGTACATCTTTTGGACGACATATCCCTTAGCGTGCTCGTCAGCACGCTCATCGTTTTAATCATGCTCTCGGCCTTTTTCTCCGGATCCGAAACCGGGTTGATGACGCTTAACCGTTATCGTTTAAGGTATCTCGCCTCGCAAGGTCACCGTGGCGCACGCTTGGCGCAAAAACTGCTCGAACGCCCCGACAAGCTAATCGGCCTGATCCTGCTCGGCAATAACTTCGTCAACGTTATGGCCTCCACGCTCGCCACCGTGATTTTCATGCGCCTGTTCGGTGAAGCCGGCCTCGCAATCGCCGCCGGTGTATTGACACTCGCCCTACTCATTTTTGGTGAAGTTGCGCCCAAGACGCTCGCGGCCTTGTACCCCGAACGCATCGCTTGGCCTGCGGCTTACGTTTACACCGTGCTGCAAAAAATCCTCGGCCCGCTGGTTTGGGCAGTCGGCTTGTTTGCCAATGGTTTTTTGCGTTTATTTGGGGTCAAGGTCACCGCCAACAGTGGACACGATTTATCACGCGACGAACTGCGCACGATCTTAGGCGAAACCGGCGGCCTGATTTCCGAGCGCTACCGCGAAATGCTCACCGGCATTCTTGATCTCGAAGAAGCCCTGGTTGAAGACATCATGGTGCCGCGCCAGGACATGGACGGCATTGATCTGGATGCCGAGTGGGACGAAACCCTGCACACGATCAGCACCTCACCTTATGCGCGCCTGCCAGTGTATCGCGGCGCACTCGACACCATCGTCGGCACCATTAACCTGCGCCATTTGTTGCCGATTGCGCAAAAAGGCGAGCTTAATCTCAAAACTTTCGTACGCTCGATTCAAGAGCCATATTACGTCCCCGAAGGCACCTCGCTGCACACCCAGCTGATGAATTTTCAGCGTGAAAAGAAAAACATGGGTCTGGTGGTGGACGAATACGGCGATATTCTTGGCTTGGTCACGCTGGAAGACATCCTGGAAGAAATCGTCGGCGAATTCACCTCACAACCGGATGATGACTACCCCGAAATTCAAGCGCAGGACGATGGTAGTTTCCTGATCGAAGGCCAAACCCCCTTACGTGAAATCAACAAACGCATTGGCACCCAACTGCCCGCCGACACCGCCAATACCCTCAGCGGTTTGATTTTGGAACACATTCAACGCCTGCCCGAAGTTGGCATGAAAATCGAAATGTCCGGTTGTACTGTCGAAGTCACCCGCATCGCACGCAAGGTGGTCGAACAGGCGCGGTTATGGCCTTCGCTGGAAAGCATTAACGAACTGGAGCCTTAAAATCCAGTTTAAGCCACAGAGGGCACAGAGTTTTGTAGGTGTGTTGCTTGATGTTTGCGCCGTTCCGTGAAATTTTGAACAGGTTTTTTCTCTGCGCTCTGTGCCCTCTGTGGCTAAAAATATAGGTCTTCACCCCCATGGCGCTCAAACCCAAAACCCACTACGTCTGCGCCGAATGCGGCGCGACTAGCCCCAAATGGGCGGGGCAATGCAGTGAATGCGGCGCATGGAATAGCCTGAGCGAGCAGGCCGCGCCCACGGCAAGCGATACGTCCAAACGCGCCATCATGCAGTATGCGGGCGCACAAGAAGCGCGCCGCCTGGGCGATGTCAAACTCGCCGACACCCCGCGCCTGCCCACTGGCATGGACGAACTCGACCGCGTACTCGGCGGCGGCCTCGTGCCCGGCTCGGTGATTCTTTTGGGCGGCGACCCCGGCATTGGCAAATCCACCCTGCTGCTGCAAACGCTGGTCGCACTGCAACCCACGCTACCCGGCCTGTACGTCACCGGCGAAGAGTCTCTGGCGCAAATTGCCCTGCGCGCCCAACGCCTCAACCTTGAAGCCGCCGACTTGCAATTGCTGGCCGAAACCTCGGTCGAACGCATCGTACAGCAAGCCGAAATCCTCAATCCCGGCGTGATGGTGGTCGATTCGGTGCAAACCCTGTTCTCCGACAAGCTCACTGCCGCGCCCGGCTCGGTTTCGCAAGTGCGCGAAGCAGCTGCCCTGCTCACGCGCATGGCCAAGCAGCGCGGCATCTGCGTGTTCATCATCGGTCACGTCACCAAGGAAGGTGCCATTGCCGGCCCGCGCCTGCTGGAACACATCGTCGATACCGTGCTGTATTTTGAAGGCGAACCCGGCAGCCGCTACCGCCTGGTGCGCGCGGTGAAAAACCGCTTCGGCGCGGCAAATGAAATCGGCGTATTCGCCATGACCGAACACGGCCTCAAGCCGGTCAGCAACCCCTCCGCCATTTTCCTCTCGCGCCACGAAGAACCGGTCTCCGGCAGCGTCATCATGGTCACCCGCGAAGGCACGCGCCCGCTTTTGGTTGAAGTGCAAGCCCTCGTCTCCGACAGTCCCTTTGGTCAACCGCGCCGCGTCACCCTCGGTTTAGAACAAAACCGCCTCGCCATGCTGCTCGCCGTGATGCACCGCCACGGCGGCATCGCCATGTTCGACCAAGATGTGTTCATCAACGTGGTCGGCGGGGTGAAAATTAGCGAAACCGCCGCCGACCTGCCACTGCTCTGCGCCGCGCTCTCCAGCTTGCGTAACCGCCCGCTGCCCGCCGACACGATTATCTTCGGCGAAGTTGGCCTTGCCGGTGAACTGCGTCCTGTGCCCAATGGCTTGGAGCGACTGCGCGAAGCACACAAACACGGCTTTAAGCGCGCCATCGTGCCCAAGGCTAATCTGCAAGGCAATCCGCCCAAGGGCATGGAGTTGCACGGGGTCACTCGATTAACCGAGGCATTGGAGCTTTTGTAGGAGCGAACCTTGGGTCGCGAACGCCAACAGCGCTCATTCGCGACCCAAGGTTCGCTCCTACATCCCCCCAATCCGCGCTAATATCTGCAATATATTGCAACACAGGAGCCGACCATGGGACACGCACTGCGCATCGAACACCCGCACTATACTTATGAGGACTACAAACTCTGGGAAGGCCACTGGGAGCTAATCGACGGCACGGCTTACGCCATGTCGCCCGCGCCATCCATCAACCACCAGTTGGTCAGCAACAAAATTGCATGGGCGCTAGAAAATACACTGCGCGACTGCAAAACCTGCCGCGCCCTGCTGCCCGTGGATTGGCGCATTGATGATGACACCGTGGTGCAACCCGATAATCTGGTGGTCTGCCATCCAGTCGAAGGCGCTTACCTTACCCGCGCCCCGGTGCTGATTTTTGAAGTGCTCTCAAAGACCACCGCGCTCAAGGATCAAAACACCAAATTCAGTATTTATGAGCGCGAAGGCGTGAAGTATTACGTCATCGTCAACGCCGAAGACCGCTGCGCCAAAATTTATGCCCTACACGAGGGGCGCTACATCAAGCTCTGCGATGTCGGCAATGAAAGCATCGACTTTGATCTAGGCAAATGCAGCATTGCGTTCAATTTCTCGCTGATTTGGCCGAATGCAGACTGACATCAAAAGGTCATAAGTGCGGTTTTTGCGTGATAGAATCACTTATCTTTATTTGCTATCAGCGAACCGCACTATGGCCACCCGCCCGCGCAAAACCACCGAAGCGACTGAACCCACTGCGGATATTG
>DYLI01000008.1 GCA_020722165.1 Halothiobacillus neapolitanus
CTTGGATAAGGGCTGTGAAATTCCTGCGGGTATGGTGATTGGCGAGGATCTTGCAATGGATAGCGAGCGGTTTGAAGTCAGCGAAGGCGGTGTCGTTCTGGTGACGCCAGAAATGTTGAATCAACAACTGCACCATGTCCGTTAAGCCAATGAAGAGGATGAGCCTTTGACCACGCCAACAACACCTGCTGCGCGCCTGAACGTCGTGCTGATGTGGCATATGCACCAGCCGGAGTACCGCGACCCGTTTAGTGGGCAGTTTCAACGTCCGTGGACGTATTTGCACGCGATTAAAGATTATGTCGATATGGCTGCGCACATTGAGGCACATCCGCAAGCGCGTGCGGTGGTGAATTTTGTGCCGGTGTTGCTGGAGCAAATCGAAAATTACGCCGAAACCTTGCAGGCCTATTTGCTTAATCGTCATGCCCTGTTGCCTGATCCACTGTTGACGGCGTTGGCAGCGGATAGCGCGCCGCAGGATGAAGCCGAGCGGATTGAGCTGATTGAATCGTGCTTGCGCGCGAATGAGCAGCGTCTTATTCAGCGTTTTCCCGTCTATGCCGACCTTGTCAAGATGGCACGCGAATTCATCAAAAATCCGCTGCACCTGCGTTATCTCGGTCATGCCTTCTTTACCGATTTGTGCGTCTGGTATCACTTGGCCTGGATGGCGGAAACGGTGCGCCGTACTGATGCGCGCATTATCGCTCTGATGAACAAGGCTTGCGGTTTTGACGCGCACGACCGCCGGATGTTGCTGGAAGTGATTGCCGAGCTTTTGACCGGGCTGATTCCGCGCTACCGCGCTTTGGCGCTAAGTGGGCAAGTTGAATTGACCATGACGCCGTATGCGCATCCGATTATGCCGCTCTTGCTGGATATTCCGTCGGCACGCGAAGCATGGCCGGATGTGGTGTTACCGCAGGAAGGCGCGACGGTCGCCGAGTATCCAGGCGGCGAGGCACGGGTGCGCTGGCATTTGGCCGAGGGGCGGCGCGTGTTTGAGCGCGTGTTTGGTATGAGTCCCGTGGGCTGCTGGCCGTCTGAAGGCAGCTTGAGCGAAGCGACCTTGCCGCTATTGGCTGAGGCGGGCTTCACCTGGT
This sequence comes from Halothiobacillus neapolitanus, assembly GCA_020722165.1. Taxonomy (GTDB): domain Bacteria; phylum Pseudomonadota; class Gammaproteobacteria; order Halothiobacillales; family Halothiobacillaceae; genus Thiofaba. The sequence continues at coordinate 1,107 of DYLI01000008.1, forward strand.
CAGCCACCGGTAGCCAGGTGCTGCACAATAGCCTGCGCGCCAGCGGCATCGCCGAGCAGTACAAGGCGTGTCCACATCGTTTTTATGCCATGGAAGAAAACTCCTTGCCCAAACTGGTGTTCCGCGACGATGGTTTGTCGGATTTGATTGGCTTCAAGTATTCCACTTGGCATGCGGATGATGCGGTGGGTGATTTGATTAACCATTTGGTGCATATCGCCGACGGTTGCCACCAGGGGCAGCATGTCGCCTCGATCATCATGGATGGTGAAAACGCCTGGGAATACTACCCGGAAAACGGCTATTACTTCCTTGATGGTTTGTACAAGCGTTTGTCGGTGCATCCGCGCCTGAATTTGACGACTTATCAGGAGCTTCTCAAGGGTGATCCGCTGGTGACGGCTCTGCCCAAACTGGTGGCAGGCAGCTGGGTGTATGGCACCTTCTCCACCTGGATTGGCGAAAAAGATAAAAATCGTGCCTGGGAATATCTCATTGCGGCCAAGCATGTGTGCGACCGAGTGCTGGCAACCAGGACGCTTAGCCCGGAACAGGAGCAGGCGGTGTTGTTGCAACTGGCGATTTGCGAAGGCTCGGACTGGTTCTGGTGGTTTGGCGATTACAACTCGGCAGAAGCGGTGCGCGATTTCGAGCATTTGTTTCGTTTACAACTGGTGCGCTTATACGAGTTGCTGGGTGAAGCGCCGCCAGCGGTTTTGTCCGCAGTCATGGCGGTGGGCGCGGGCGACCCGGCATCAGGCGGCGTGATGCGCACTGGAGCGCAAACTTGAGCGCGTTAAAAACTACACAAGATGTTCATTCTGAAACCGATTTGCCTGATGTGTTGCGCGTGCGTCGCGCGGGAATTCTGCTGCACCCAACCTCCTTGCCGGGCAGTGGCGGTTTGGGTTTAGCAGCCTTTCGCTTTGTTGACCAGTTGGCGGCGAGTGGGATTACGGTCTGGCAAATGCTGCCTTTGGGCGCAACGCATGGCGATGGTTCGCCGTATCAATGCCTGTCATCCCATGCGGGAAGCCCGTTGTTGATTGATCTGGACGCTTTAAGAACTCAAGGTTGGTTGGCTGAACATGCCACGAGCCTTAACGGCGCATGGCAGTGTTTTTCACAACACGTCACAGTGCAGGAGCAGGCCGATTTCATGGCCTTTGTGGCCGAAGAATCGCTCTGGCTCGACGATTACGCCTTGTTTGTTGCCCTGCGTGAGCAGCAAGAGAAACGGGCATGGTTTGATTGGCCGCAAGCCTTGCGTGAGCGGATGCCTGCGGCCATGCAGCAGGCGAGTGAGCAACTGCATGAGCGCTTACAGCAGATTCGTTTTGAGCAATTCGTGTTTTTCCGCCAATGGCACGCTTTGCGTGAATATGCGGCGTCGCGTGGTGTGCTGCTTTTTGGCGATATGCCGATTTACGTTGCGCACGATTCCGCCGAAGTGTGGGCGCAGCCTGAGCTGTTTAGTGTCGATGTCCACGGTCAGGCCGAAGCCGTGGCCGGAGTGCCGCCGGATTATTTTTCGGCCACTGGGCAGCGTTGGGGTAACCCGTTGTATCGCTGGGAGCGGCACGAGGCCGATGGCTTTGCCTGGTGGAAGGCGCGCTTTGCCACGTATCTCAAGTTGTTCGACCTGATTCGTATTGACCATTTTCGTGGCTTGGAAGCGTATTGGTCGATTCCTGCGGATTGTCCGACAGCCATGGAAGGCGAGTGGGTCAAAGCCCCCGGCGATGCTTTGTTGACGGCCTTGCGCGAGACCTTTGGCAGCTTGCCGGTGGTGGCCGAAGATTTGGGCATCATTACCGAAGAAGTGACCGCCCTGCGCCACAAACACGGTTTGCCGGGGATGCGTATTCTGCAATTCGCCTTTGATGGCAGCGCCGATAACCCGTATTTACCGCATAACCACACGCCGGACAGCGTGGTCTACACCGGCACGCACGACAACGATACAACCTTGGGCTGGTGGCAAAGTCTGGACGAGGTGGCGCGTGGCAAAGTACACGAATACTTGGATGGCGAAAGCACGCATGAGCACACAGCCATGCCATGGCGTTTGGTCTGCGTTGCCCTAGAGTCGGTGGCGCAACTGGCGGTGATTCCGTTGCAGGATGTGCTTGCGCTTGGAACTGAAGCACGCATGAATACGCCGGGGACGACTGAGGGTAATTGGGTCTGGCGTTATGCCGAGGGGCAGTTTTCGGACGAGCACGCGGCGCAGTTGCGCGAGGCCGTGCAGCGTTACGGGCGCTTGCCGGGTGAGGGTGGGGTTGTGGGCGACAATTAACGTGGGCTTTGAACATGATGCGCTGGCTATTCACCGTGGCTTTATATTTCTCTGCGCCGCTCTGTCATGCGGAAATTTATAAATGCGTCAACGAAGGGAAAACGGTGTTTAGCCAAATGCCGTGCGCGCCGAATGCTGTGGTGGTGAATCCGAGCGTGTATCAGCCTTCAACGCAGTCGATACGCGAGCAACAGCAGTCGCAAAAATCCATGGAAATGATGTCAAAAGGCATCGACCGTGATTACGGCTTGCTGGTGTTACAACGGCGCATGACTGACGCGGACGAGAGCATTGCCCGCTTGCTGTATGAACGCGACCAGCGTATTGCCGCGTTGCGTATGGAGCTTGCGCGGGCAAGGCAGGATAAAGCCGGCGCTGCATCACGCCGCGAGCTTTCGACGGAAATCAGCAATCTGCGCGATCAATACAAAACCAGTATTGACCTGGCGCGGGATGATTTGCGCCGGGCGGAAAAAGAATACAGTCGATTGCAGCGCGGGCGTTGAGGTTGAACAAGGTCTTCAGGCTCCCTCGCCCCCTCACGGGAGAGGGAGCTACGAGAATAGTTTTGCCAGACGTTTAATCGCCTCGTCTCGCGTTTCTGTAGCAGAAAAAGCAGGGCTCATGGCCGACCACTCGGCATGGCTGCGCGCTTTTTTAAGCTCATCAGGCAATGCGCCTTCGCGCCAACGTTTGGCCGTTTGGCTGTCGAGTTGTGCTGTGGGTTCAAGCGGTTGCATGGCGGCGTGGCCGCGTTGTTGCAGAGCGTGGACGAGTACAAGCTGACGCAGGGCGAGCAGGCGCAAGATGTTGTCATCGACAGTCAGGCTGCGATAGCCGCGTAACTTGCCCAGGATGCGCTCGCCATAGGTGTTGCCCAACTGCCATAAGCCACCGGCGAGCGCCCCGGCAACGGTCGCCGCGCCGAGGGTGAGGCCACCGACGATAAGGTCGATACTGATCCCCGCGACAGCTCCGGCGACGAGGCCTTGGCCTAGACGTATGCCCATTTGGTTTAGGGCTTCTGGGCTAAACAAATCCTCGTCCCAGCGCCCATTGAGCATAGGCAGGCCGCTTAAGGTCACGTCATCCGTGCGGAAGCGATAAAGCTTGAGCAGCTCGTGTACGCACGCGGCTTCGTGCTGGCGGATTTTCTCGCGCAGTTGTTCGATAGGCGTTTGTAGTGCACTTTCATCAGCATTCGGTACGCTGACGCGGTAGGCGGCGACATCAATCAGTAGCGCGGCAACGAGCTGCGTGGCGGTGTGCAGGCGTGCGTCGGCTTCGTTTTGCCGTGCCAGCATCAGGCGTTGCAGGGCGGGTGCAAAGCGATCCAGCAACACGGCGAGTTTGGCAAACAAGCGCTGTTCGCCGTCGATTTCCGGGGCCACGGTATCGAAGCTGATGACCGAGTGCAGGCCGAGGCGCGCCAAGGCTTCGCGCCAGGCTTCGGCGTGATTGTCCGGCGTGTGTACAAAGTTGAGTACGGGCAACAAGGGCTTGCCGCAGTCGGCGAGAATACTCAGTTCGTCGCGGTATTTGGCTAGCACCGGGTCGCGCACGTCGATTACCACCAGCCCGGCATCGGAGGCCAGCACTTGGCGCAGCACCTTGGCTTCTTGTTCAAAGCGGCTGTGTGCCTGTGGGCTCGCAAGAAAGCGGGCAATGCGTGCGGGGCCATCCAGGCGCTCGCCGGGTGCGAGTAATGCCTCGATCGCATCGAGCAGGCTGAGCGCGTCTTCCAGACCCGGCGTGTCATAAAGCTCAACGACTGCTTCGTCGCCCGCGAACAAGCGCGCGCCTTCGACATGGCGGGTGGCGCTGGGGCGGGCGGAGACTTCGCCAAAGTTTACGTCGCGGGTCAGGGTGCGCAGCAGCGAGGTTTTGCCGGTGTTGGTGTGGCCGACCACGGCGAGCTTGAGTGCGGTCATACGCGATGTCCCTGCAACCAGATGTGGGCGGCAGCATCGTCAAGCAAAGCGTCTCGCGGCCAGCCCGACTCAAGTAGGCTCTCACGCCAAACACCGCTGCGTTCATTCTGCGCGCCGGGCGGCTGCATCAGCCAAACCAATGGTGTGGCGCTGTGCTGCGCCCATTGGTTGATGGTGTGCAAACTGCCGCGATCAGGGGAGAGTCGGGTATCTACGGCAATCAACAGGCTGGCGGGAGGTGTTGTTTGCAGCGAGACAAGCAGGCGTTGGCGTTCTTCACGCGTTTCAATCCGTGGAAAAACCGTGAATTTTTCTGCGCCAGCGGGCGGCCAGGCAATATCACTGCCGAGCTCCAGACCCACGAGCGCCGGGCGTGCCGTTGGCATGTGCTTGTGGTCAGGCCAAGGATGGAAATGGGGGGTGCTCAGTGCCGCAGGGGCGGGGTTGGTCACGCCGATATTTTGTGAGTCAATATGCAGGCGTGCGCGCAGCATGGCAAAGCCGGGTTGCTTCAAGTCCAAGCGTAATGAGGCAAGTCCCTGTTTCCACATCCAAAAGGTCAGCAGGAAGGCGATTAGTCGCGGTAAAACGCCATAGATAATGACACAGCCGATGAGCCACGCAGCCCAGGCATGACGCGCTACGTCGCTTTGCATTGCGTGGCTGCTTCCGCTTTCGAGAATCATCTCTTGGCTTGGAGTGGTAAAGCCGAAATAGCCCGGAAGCGTGCCGATTGCGGTGACAAAATCCACAAACACAGCGCCGGGAAGAATGGTCGTTTCCCAGACAAAAACATGGCGTTGGGTGGTGAGCATGACCAGTAATCCTACGACGGAAGCGACCAAAGCAAGCAGCCATAAAAGATGCGTCAAACTGCCCATGGCCCAGCGCAGCAGACGATGATGATTAAGCAGGCTGAACAGGGCGTGACCGAGATGCAGCCGTGCCGGTGATTGGCCGGGCAGGTGACGTTGCAGCCAAAAACCAAATTGCCCCAACAGTGTTTTGCCATGAGTCCCCGGCAGGGCGAGCACAACCAGCCACACCAGTAAACTCAAAAGGGGCACAACGAGCAGCGCGCCGAGCATCCACACCACATTCACCACGCGGCCATCGTTGCCATACACTCCGCTGTTGATAAGGCTTGTGGCGGAGAAAAAACCGCTCAGCAACGCCAGTGCGGCCAATAGGCCAAGCACAAAACGCGCTTGCGTTTGCCAAGCGCGCATCTCGTCAATCCAGCTTAGCTGTTGGATGGCCACCACGCGCTCGGCGCGCAGCAGGATGCGGCTTTCTTCGCCGGAGGACGCGCTTTGGAGCGTTGGTAACAAGGCTGCATCGTCGAATGCGCCGTGTTCGGCTTCATGCAGGCGCAGCGTTTCGGCCAGCCAGCGTTGTTCGAAAGGTGAAAGCGGGGCGGCTTGGCGCATGGTTTTTAGTTGAGGAAATACAACAAAACCAGCGAGCCAAACACAATGCGATACCAAGCAAAGCCGACAAAGCTGTGGCTGGACACATAGCGCAGCAGGAAGCGCACGGCGGCAAGACCGGCAATAAACGCCATGATAAAACCCACCGCAATCATGCCCATGTCCTCGGTGTGTAGTTGCCCGGCATTTTTGTACAAATCGTAGGCCACGGCGGCGGTCATGGTCGGGATGGCAAGGAAGAACGAAAATTCGGTGGCCGTGGTGCGCGAAAGCCCAAACATGAGGCCGCCCATGATGGTTGCCCCCGAGCGCGAGGTACCGGGAAAGAGGGCGATGCTCTGTGCGAGACCGAGTTTGAGCGCATCCGTCCAGCGCAGATCATCGACGTGGTGCAAATGCGCTGCGGGTTTGATGCGTTCGATCAGCAGGATGATAAATCCGCCGACAATCAGCGCGCCGGCCACGGTGAGTGGGCTAAAGAGATATTCCTTGATGAATGAGTGAAACAACAGACCGAAAACAACCGCCGGGATAAAGGCGATCATCAGATTGATGGTAAAACGCTGCGCGCTGGCTTCCGTGGGTAAGCCTTTGACGACGTTGAATATTTTTTCACGGTAATGCCAGCACACCGCAAAAATCGCACCGAGTTGAATGGCAATGGTAAAAACCTTGGCCGCCTCGGAATCATAGTGCATCAGGTCTTGCGCAATGATCAGATGCCCGGTGGAGGAAATGGGTAAAAATTCGGTCGCGCCTTCGAGTAAACCCAGAATGGCGGCTTTGAGTAACATCCAGATGTCCATAAATATCTCGTTATGATTAAAACAATTTTTTAGCCACAGAGGGCACAGAGTTCACTGATTAAGGGGTGATGACTCTGCCCCTTCTCCCGCGAGGGGCGAGGGAGCTAAAATCAAGGCTTGCGTAAGTCCCGCCTCCGTGTCCTCTGTGGCTAATTTCGATTTATTCGTCGACCAGCAAAAGCAGGTCGAGGATACGTTCGTACACAGCGCTTAGGCGATCTAAATCGTCTACACCAACACATTCATTCACTTTGTGAATCGTGGCGTTGAGCGGGCCGAGTTCGATCACTTCCGCGCCGGTGGGGGCGATAAAGCGGGCATCCGAAGTGCCGCCGGAGGTCGAAGGCTGGGTTTCCACGCCCAGCACATCCCGAATGGCTTCGTGCACGGCATCGACCAGCGCGCCGTCGGAGGGCGTGAGGAAGGGTAAGCCGGACAGGTTCCAGTCGAGAGTGTATTTGAGTTGGTGGCGGATAAAAATCGCTTCAATCGCCGCTTTCAGGCTATCGAGCGTCCATTCGGTGTTGAAGCGGATATTGAATTGCACCGAAAGTTCGCCGGGGATGACATTGTTTGCGCCTGTGCCCGCGTGGATATTGGCGATTTGCAGGCTGGAGGGCGGGAAGTGCGCGTTACCCTTGTCCCATTCGGTGGCGGCAAGTTCGGCCAAGGCGGGCGCGGCGCGGTGGACGGGATTGTCAGCCAGATGTGGGTAGGCGACGTGGCCTTGCACGCCTTGTACTTTGAGTAGCCCGGTCAGCGAGCCGCGTCGGCCAATTTTGAACTCGTCGCCCAATACCGCGCGGCTGGAAGGCTCACCGACAATGGCGTACTGGATTTTTTCGCCCCGCGCTTCCAGGGTTTCGATCACCTTGACCGTGCCATCCACGGCAATCCCTTCTTCGTCCGATGTCAGCAAAAAGGCAATTGAACCGACATGATCGGGGTGAGCCTGCACAAAACGCTCGGCGGCGACGGTCATGGCGGCCACACCTCCTTTCATGTCTGCCGCGCCGCGTCCGTAAAGCAGGCCGTCGCGTACGGTTGGTGTGAATGGGGGTGATGTCCACGCGCTTTCTGCACCCGTGGGTACCACGTCGGTGTGTCCGGCAAAACACAGCAGGGGGGCGTGTGTGCCGCGCCGCGCCCAGAGGTTGAGCACGTCGCCGTGCGGCATCCATTCAAGAGTAAAGCCATGCTTTTCCAAGCGTTGTGCCAATAAAGTCTGGCAACCGGCATCCTCCGGGGTGAGTGAGCGACGGGCAATCAGTTCAGAGGCGAGTTTGAAGGTTTCGGACATGGGGCATTCCTTAAAATTGCGCTAAAAAATTTAGCCACAGAGGGCACAGAATTCTCCGAGAACGGGCTTTTAGCTCAAAGCTTTCTACGCCGTTCGCCCTGAGTCTGTCGATGGGCCGTGTTTCGACGGACCGTTAGAGAATGTATCCACATATTGCGCTTCAACAAAGCCCGCCAGCACCCGCCCATCGGGTAATTCGGCAATCGGGCGGCGAAGAAGGTTGGGATGATCGTGCAAAAGGTGCAGCACTTTATCACGCGATAGCTCGGCTTTGGCTTCATCCGGCAAGGCACGCCAAGTGGTGCCCGTCTTTTTCAGCAGGGTTTCCCAGCCAAGTTTGGCCTCCCATGCGGCAAGCTGTTCCAGTGTGAGCGGGCTTTTTTTGTAGTCGTGAAAAGTTGCTTCAACAGCATTTTTATCAAGCCATGCACGGGCTTTTTTCACTGTGGTGCAGTTGGGAATACCGTAAAGTTGGACTGTTTGCATATTGGGATGAATTACATAGATTGCTTGTGAATCTTACATGACCGGCGTTGACCTTGAGTAGCTGTTGGACTTAGCCTTCAAAGACTGGCATATGTCAGTGTTTGGTAAAACCGCACGAAAGTCGGTGACGCAAAGCTACGGGTCGGGTCGTGCTTTATTTGCTCACGAGAAGGTGAGCTTAAAGCGATACCCGGGTTGCCTTGAACACATTGTTCATGTTCTGCGCTCATTTGTTTTTCGTAATCGCTCCATTTTGTTGAGAGTACATCACATGAAATTGTTTACGTCTCGCCGTAAAGTATCCACTTCCCGATCTTTTATAAGTGCCCTTGCCTTGGGTGTGGCGCTTGGCTTGGGTAGCCTTGGTAGCGCTCAGGCTTATAGCGTGAACGCTGGAAAAATTTATACCGAAGCAGGTCAGCGCGTGCAGCTTAACGGTGTGAACTGGTTCGGTTTTGAAACCACCAGCCACGCGCCGCATGGCCTTTGGGCACGCAATGCGGACGATATGATTGCGCAGATGAAATCACTGGGCATCAATGCGGTGCGCCTGCCTGTTGCACCGGGCACGCTGCGGGGCGAGGCCGTAAGCACGGTTGATTTGAGTCTTAATCCTGATTTCGTGGGGAAAAACGGCCTCCAGGCACTGGATTATATTGTGCAGAAGCTCGATGCGGCGGGCATGTATGTTTTGCTCGACCATCATCGCCCGGATGATTATGCCATTTCCGAATTGTGGTACACCGATGGTTACTCTGAAGCCCAATGGATTGCTGATTTGGAATTCATGGCGGATCGCTACAAGAATGTGCCGCGTGTGTTTGGTCTAGATTTGAAGAATGAGCCGCATGGCCGCGTGACGTGGGGTACGGGCAATGCAGCCACCGATTGGAATCTGGCCGCTGAGCGTGCATCGCAGGCTGTTTTGCGCAAGAACCCTAATGTCGTGATCTTTGTGGCGGGAATAGAGGAGCAGGCGACATGTTCTAGTCCGCACGCTCACGGTTGGGGCGGGAACCTTGAGCCTTTGCGCTGCATGCCGTTGGCGATTCCGCAAAACAAACTGGTACTTACACCGCATTTTTATGGCCCTGATGTTTATATGCAGAGTTATTTCAGTGCCTCGAACTTCCCTTTGAATATGCCAGCGATTTGGAATACCAATTTCGGTTTTGCCAAGGACATGGGCTATGCGGTTATTCCGACAGAGTTCGGCAGTCGCTATGGGCATGGCGGCGGGTTGGAATTGGATAAGGTTTGGTTTGACGCGGCGATAGATTGGCTGGTATCCAAGGATATGCGCGATAGTTTCTATTGGTCGTGGAACCCGAATAGCGCGGACACCGGCGGTTTGTTGCAGGATGACTGGAAAAATGTATGGAGCGACAAGCTGGCTAAATTGCAGCAACTATGGGGAGTTACTGTTGCAACCTCTACCCAAAAGCCAAGGCCAAGACCAAAATCAACCTCAACCTCTGCGTTAACGCTAATAGCTCAGCAGGTACTTGTAGGGGATTTATTTACTGTTGAGCGCAAAGTGGATGCCGATTGGAATGCGGGTTATTGCGTGACCTACAGCGTGAAAAACGTTAGCAAGCAGACGGGTGCGTGGAGCACCAGTTTCGGCTTCCAAGATCGCCTTGATAACTCGTGGGGTGCAACACTTCGCGTTGAAGGTACAAGTCTTAAAGCTGTAGGTGAGAGTTGGAATACAACACTTAACCCCGGCGAACAAACGACTTATGGTTATTGCGCGACACGCCCGCAACTCGCAAGTGGCGGCAGTTCAGTCGTCGCAAGTGAATTACCTGCACAACTGACTAGTCTTAAGGATTGGGGTACGGGCTACTGCATGGCGGTCAAAGTGACCAATACCACAGGTTCGGTTGTACCTTGGGCGACGAGCTTCCCGCTGCAAGGGACAATAAGCAACAGCTGGAGTGCGCGTGTTACCCAAAACGGTACGCAAGCCAAGGCGCAAGGTGAAGACTGGAACAGCTATTTGCAGCCAGGTGCAAGCGCTGAATTTGGTTTTTGTGCCAATCGCTAAGCGTTAAATAAGGCAGGTTCTTTTGAGCCTGCAATTAAGCCCCAGTCAAACGTTCTCTTGCGTTTGACTGGGGTTTTTTGATTTTGGCGAATCAAACCATGCGGCAAATGCACTCAAGATAGCTTTGCTCGTCCGGCTCGCTCCCCGCTGCATCCTGCAAGGCGCGCAGCAGGCAGGCGATCATGCAGTGCTCGGCATCCATCATGTCGCCGCTGCGCTGGACGAGTTTAATGTAGGCCGCACGAATGCCAGCGGGGCGGTCGGTGCTGATTTGTTCGCGCAAGGCCAAGTGCATCCCCAGGTGCAGGAAGGGGTTGCTGGTGCCTTGATGCGGCGTTTCTTCAAAGGCAAGGCTGGCCTCTTCCTCTCCAAGCAGCGCATGGTATTCGGGGTGCATGGCAATTACATCGGCAATCATGTGTTCGAGTGCGTCCATGGGCAGGTTTTGCAGACGTTTTTGCCAGGCGTGAACATACATTAGCCGCAGTGTGTTGCGATCTTGAGAAAAAATCATGGGGCGATCATTCCTTGGCAGGGTGCGGTTTTTTGTTTGAAATCGCACAGGTCGCACACCGGGCACTCCGCGCATTTGGGGCTGCGGGCGGTGCAGGTGTAGCGGCCATGCAGGATGAGCCAGTGGTGCGCATCGAGGATGAATTCTTTGGGGATGACCTTGATAAGTTTGTCTTCGACGGCGCGCACTGTTTTGCCGGGGGCAAGACCGGTGCGGTTGGCGACGCGGAAGATATGCGTATCGACGGCCATGGTGGGTTGGCCGAAGGCGGTGTTGAGCACGACATTGGCCGTTTTGCGCCCCACGCCGGGGAGTTCTTCTAGGGCTTCGCGGGTTTGCGGCACTTCGCCCTGATGTTTTTCCAAAAGTAAGCGGCACAGGCCGATCACGTTTTTGGCTTTGGTTTGGTATAGGCCGATGGTTTGGATGAATCCGCGCAGGCGCTCTTCACCCAAGTCAACGATGGCTTGCGGGGTGTTGGCGACGGGAAATAGGCGGCCAGTCGCTAGGTTCACCCCCTTGTCGGTGGCTTGGGCGGAAAGCACCACGGCGACAAGCAGTTCAAACACCGAGGTGTAGTGCAGTTCGGTGACAGGCCTGGGATTGAGGGCGCGCAGGCGGAAAAAAAACTGGTGGCGTGTGACGGTGTTCATCGCTAAATCGGCAAGGATGCGTGGGTTGGAACGGTAGTTGGAGTGGTAGCATAGCAGGGGATTATTCAACAGGTCGGGTAGAGATGAGTTTGATGTACGCTTTGGCCCGCCAGGGTTTGTTTATGTTGCCGCCGGAAACGGCGCACGAATTATCTCTTGAGCTGATGCACTTGACGCTACGCGGAAGCTTGGCGCGCATGATGCGTGCGCGTGTGGTGGATAGCCCGCGTGAGGTGATGGGGCTGACTTTTCCTAATCCGATAGGGCTTGCGGCGGGGCTGGACAAGAACGCGCGTTACATTGATGCGCTTGGCAGTCTTGGTTTTGGTTCAATCGAGGTGGGCACGGTCACGCCGCGCCCGCAACCGGGCAACCCAGCGCCGCGTTTGTTTCGTCTGCCTAAAGCCCGCGCCATTATTAATCGTATGGGTTTTAATAATTTGGGCGTGGAGCAGTTTATCTCCAATGTCGAACACAGCCGTTTTCGCGAGCAGGGTGGCATTCTCGGGTTGAATATCGGCAAGAATTTTGACACGCCGCTGGAAAAAGCGGTGGATGATTATGTGTTTTGCCTACGCCGGGTGTATGCCCATGCTTCATATGTGGCGGTGAATATTTCTTCGCCGAATACGGCGGGTTTGCGCGGTTTGCAGCATGGTGATGTGTTTGATGATTTGTTGTCCAAGCTCAAGGCGGAGCAGCAGCGCTTGGCAGAGCAGCATGGGCGTTATGTGCCGCTGGCGGTGAAGGTTGCACCCGACCTTGAGGCGGATGAAATTCAGTCGATCGCCGATACGCTGCGCCGGCAAGGCATTGATGGCTTGATTGCCACCAACACCACGCTTGGTCGCGAGGGGGTTGAAGGATTGCCTCATGCCGATGAAAAGGGCGGGCTATCCGGTGCGCCGGTGTTTGCGCGTTCAACCGAGGTGGTGCGCCAATTCAGCGCTGCTTTGGCGGGCGAGCTGCCAATTATTGCGGTGGGTGGGATTATGTCGGCGGCGGATGCGCAGGCCAAAATCGACGCGGGAGCGAGTTTGGTGCAGATTTATACCGGTTTTATTTATCAGGGGCCGGGCTTGATTCGGGAGATTGCCGCAGCTTTGGCTCCCAAGCCGTTTGTGTGTGGTTTGGGGTGAGGGCAAATTTTAGCCACAGAGAACACCGAGGGCACAGAGTTTGTAAGCTGAATGGGCTTGTCCAACCTAGCGAGCGGGTTTTTCTCCGAGTGCTCTGTGTACTCTGTGGCTAATTTTATATGTTGCGTAACTAATTCAAAGTACGGGAGTTTTTCATGTCGGCTGAGTTGATGGATGGCAAGCGGGTGGCGGCGGATGTTTTGGCGGGCGTAAGTGAGGGCGTGGAGCAACTCAAGGCTCAAGGGTTACGCGCACCGGGTTTGGCGGTGATTCAGGTTGGCGACGATCCGGCCTCTAAAGTGTATGTGGGCAATAAACGCCGTGCCTGTGAACGTACCGGCATTGTTTCCACCGCGTTTGATTTGCCCGCTACGACCGCTATGGATGAGTTGCTGGCGTTGATTGATCGCTTGAATGCAGATGCGTCGATCGACGGGATTTTGGTGCAGCTGCCCTTGCCGCAAGGTTTGGATAGCGCGGCGGTGATTGAGCGTATTGCGCCGCATAAGGATGTCGATGGCTTTCACCCGTACAACGTCGGACGTTTGGCGCAACGCTTGCCAGGGCTGCGTCCGTGTACGCCGTTTGGGGTGATGCGCTTGCTGGAAACTTATGCCATCGAGCCTAAGGGTATGGAGGCGGTGATTGTGGGCGCATCGAATATTGTCGGGCGGCCTATGGCGCTGGAGCTGCTGCTTGCCGGCGCGACGGTGACGGTCACGCATCGTTTCACCAAGGATTTGGCGGCGCACGTGGCTCGAGCTGATCTTCTGGTGGTCGCGGTGGGTAAGCCCGGTTTGGTGAAAGGCGAATGGGTCAAGCCCGGCGCCGTGGTGATTGATGTCGGCATTAACCGTCTGGCCGATGGCTCGCTGGTGGGTGATGTGGTGTTTGACGCGGCCTTTGAACGCGCGGGCTGGATTACACCCGTGCCGGGTGGGGTCGGGCCGATGACGGTGGCGATGTTGATGTGGAATACCTTGCAGGCCAGGCAGATGGCGTGAGTGACAGTGAGTGGCGTGAACATCAGCTATATTCATGTGGGTGTGTCTATGCGGCAAGGCGTGCGCGTTATTCATGGCTATAGGTTGTGGATTGAATTATTCGTTGATATATCGCGCCGGATCAATGGAGAAGGTACAGCATGTTGCTAAGTAAGTTATGGCCGAAAACAGTGCTGTCGCGCTTGCTGTGGCTGGCTATCGCCGTGCAGGTGGTTATGTTGACACTTTTGATTGGGCGAGTGGAGCTTCTCAACGAAGAAGCTTTGCTTGCGCAGTCAAAGGCAAGTATTGAGCGCTTAACACTGGCCTTGCAGGCTGCTGTCATTCCCTCTTTGTTGCAGGAGGATGTCGCTACAGTCCAACGTGTGCTTGATCTCGCCGGAAAAGCTCCAGGGATTGTCTATCTAGGCGTTGAGGGTGTCCATGGACAGCTTCTTGGCTCGGTTGGCTGGCCGAAGACGCAAGCTTTTCCTGAGCAAATATTAAATATCACTGAGATATTGGCAAAGCAGGGCGATGCGCGCATGGATGAAGTGGTTCCCTTGTCTATGGGCGGGCAAAATTTAGGGACTCTGCATATTGGCCTCAGCTTGGAGCATATCGCGCAGGCGCGAAATACTCTGCTTTGGCAAGCATTTTTTATCGCAGCCTTAGCGATTTTTCTGACCGTTTTGTCGTTGAGTATTATGGGGCAATTGCTTACCCGTAAATTCACCCGCCTCACCGAGGCCAGTGAGAAAATTGCTCGCGGCGAATTCGTTTTTATGCCACTGAACGAAGGTTCGGATGATGTGGGGCGCATGGGTGCGGCGTTTAATGCCATGGCGCAGGCCTTGGAACAACGCTTGCTGGATATTGAAGGCAATCAGGCCGAGCTCAGGCATGAAAAAGAGCTATTGCAGGTCACGCTAAGCTCGATTGGCGATGGTGTGATGAGTTTTGATCTTGAGGGGCGTGTGGTGTTCATGAACCCGGCCGCTGAGGCGCTGACGGGATGGACATTAAGCGATGCACTTGGGCTGAGTGCGAGCGAGGTGCTTCAACTGGTCGATGGGTCGTCTGACATTTTGATGGAAAACCCAGTCGAACGCTGTTTGCGTAAACGCAGCTTGGAGCGCTTGGATGCGAATGCCGTACTGATTACCCGTGATGGACAGCGCGTGTTTGTGTCGGACACGGTGGCTCCTATTCGTGATGTCAACGGTGAGTTAAGCGGTGTGGTGCTGGCGTTTCAGGATGTAAGCGCCAAGCGTGAAATGCTGGAGGAAATGCACTGGCAGGCTAATCACGATAATTTGACGGGTTTAATGAATCGGCGCAGTTTTGAAGCGCAGTTGGCTCAGTTAATGCACATGGATGGGCATGACCGAGAAACTCAGGCCGACCATGCTTTGATGTATATCGATCTGGATCAATTCAAAATCGTCAACGATACCAGTGGGCATATCGCTGGAGATGAGTTGCTGCGCCAAGTGACGTTCATAATGCAGCAAACCTTGCGTAAAACTGATGTTTTTGCGCGTTTGGGTGGGGATGAGTTTGGTGTATTGCTGCCTAATTGCCCAGAGGAGCAAGCTCTTGGCATTGGTAATGCCTTGCGAGAGGCCATCCATGATTTCCGCTTTGTCTGGCGCGATAAGGTGTTTCAGATTGGCGTGTCCATCGGCTTGGTGATGATCGTGCAGGATGATATGCACTCCCCTGTCGAGGTATTGAGTTCCGCAGATGTGGCGTGTTATTCGGCCAAAGAGGAAGGGCGGAATCGTGTGCACGTTTACCGAGATGATGATGCGGCTATTTTGAGTCGGCGCGCCGAAATGCTGGTGGCATCAGGTTTGCGCGAAGTGCTGCGTGATGATCGTTTAGTGCTGATGGTGCAGGAAATTCACCCCGTAAGTATCGCAGCTAAAAGCCTGAATAGACGGAATTTTGAAGTTTTACTGCGCTTGCGTGACCTAAACGGCGAAATCATGCCGGCGGATAGTTTTATTCCCGCCGCTGAGCGTTATGACATCATGCCGCATATCGACCGTTGGGTCATACGCCATGCACTCCGCCAGGCAACGCAGGTATGCGCCAGTGGTCAGGTGCATTTGGCGATCAATCTTTCCGGTTTGTCGATGATCGATCCGCTGATGCCGGAATATATACGCACGGAAATGCTGTCGAATAACATTGAACCACATACGATTTGCTTTGAAATTACCGAAACTGCGGCGATTAGTTATTTGAGCCAAGGCGTGGAATTTATGCACCAGCTCCAGGCTCTGGGCTGCCAGTTTGCGCTGGATGATTTTGGTAGCGGTATGTCGTCGTTTGGTTATCTTAAAACCCTGCCGGTACAGTGCCTGAAGATTGATGGTGCATTTGTACGCGATATGTTGAACGACCCGCTGGATCGAACCCTGGTGGAAACCATTCAGCATATCGGTAAGGTCATGGGCATGAAAACCATTGCTGAATATGCGACGAGTGTTGAGCATGTGGCGGCACTGGAGGCGATTGGCGTGGATTATGTGCAGGGTTATGCCTTGTCTAGGCCGGAATTTATGAGCGAGGTTTTTGCACAGATCGAGGCCGATCAGACGCTGAATTCATATCCGCCGAGCGCGGAACAAGCTTGATTTTTTCTCTGCACATAACATGGCAGGTATCCGAAAGGTGACGCCTTGGTTCCCTAACGGCCAGGTTGCGCAAACGCGCTGTGCTGTGGTGATTGGCGCGGGCATTGCCGGGGCGAGCGTGGCGCGCAGTCTGGCCGAGCGGGGCTTTGCGGTGCAGGTGCTGGAGCGCCATGCGCATCCTGCGCAAGAGGCTTCGGGTAATCCGGCGGGCATTGTGTTGCCGGTACTCAGCCGCACGGGCAATGCCTTAAGTCATTTGACCCAGCTGGGTATGCGCTATGCGCAGCAGCGCATGAGCGCATTGATGCAGCACGATGCGCGTGTGGCTTGGCAGCCGAGTGGCGTGTTGCGTTTAGCGCGTAATCCACGCCACGCGGCACAGCAGGAAAAAATTGCCGCGCAAGCCAATTTCCCGCCCGACTTTGCGCGTTGGGTGGATGCTATTGAGGCTTCGGCTCTGGTGGGCGTGCCGGTGGAGCAGCCGGGATGGTGGTTTGCGGGCGGCGGCTCGCTGTGTCCGCCCGCCTTGGTGAATGCGCTGTTGCACCATGAGGGTATTCGTTTGCGCACCGGGGTCGATGTGCAATCTCTACATCGTGAGGCCGATGCGTGGGTGTTGGCGGATGCACTGGGTCAAGTCGTTGCGCGCTGTGAAACCGTGGTGCTGGCCAACGCAGACGCTGCGCTGAATTTGTTGCCCGACACCTATGCCCAATCCCTGCCACTGGCGGCGATACGCGGGCAAATCAGTTTGGTACGCCAGACGGATGGTGCGCAGGATTGGATGCGGCTGCGCGCCGTGGCCTGTCGCGAAGGTTACGTCATCCCAGCGCGTGACGGGCAGGTATGTTTTGGGGCAAGTTTCACCCACCACGCGCAGGGGCGCGAGCCATCCGAGGCCGAGCACATAGGCAATATCGAGCGTTTGCAAGCCATATTTCCGCAGGCTGATTCACTGGATGTTGAGCAGCTTGGCGGACGGGTGAGTTACCGTTGCGCAACCTCGGATCGTTTGCCCATGTTGGGTCCGTTACATGATGCGCCCAGTTTTTATGAGCGTTTTGCGCGCCTGCATTTGGGTGGGACGCATCAGCGTTACGAGGTGGCCGATGTGCTGCCCGGACTGTGGCTGAATGTCGGCCACGGTGCGCGTGGTCTGGTTTGGGCGGGGCTGCTTGGCGAAGCGCTGGCGTGCATGATTAGCGGTGAGGTATCGCCCTTGCCGCAAGATTTAATCCACGCGCTGCACCCGGCGCGTTTTGACTACCGGCAACTGCGGACTGCACCAAAGCACCGTAAGGAATGGGTGGTCGGTATGGATATGGGCTAAGGTTTTGGTTGTTGCCGCCCTGTGGGAAATCGCGCCGTGGCAAGCCATGGCCTGCCAAGCGAAGGTTGGCGCAGTGCCCTGCAAAAACGTAATTAACGTCATAATGTATGATGCAGGCCAATTTTAAAGAGTGTTAGCCCGTGTCCTTATTGCAATTAAAGAAAAATGAAGACCGTCGCCTGCGCCTTGGTCACCCCTGGATTTACAGTAACGAAGTCGATGCCACAGCCACGCCGCTGACCGCATTCACGCCGGGGCAACAGGTGCAAGTGGTGGCGCATGGCGGCAAGGTTTTGGGTATGGCTTATGTCAATCCGCATTCGCTGATTGCCGCGCGGGTGTTTAACCGGGACGAACATCCGCTGGATAAATCCTTGCTGATTCACCGTTTGAACATTGCCCTTTCCCTGCGCGAGCGTATTTTTCCCACGCCGCATTACCGCGTAGTACATGGCGAGGCGGACGGCTTACCCGGTCTAGTTGTTGATCGTTATGGCGATATTCTGGTCGCCCAGCTCACCACGGCGGGCATGGATGCGGTGCGCGACGCGGTGGTTGAGGCTTTGGTTAAGGTATTCAAACCAGCAGGCGTATTGCTGCGTAATGACAGTTCGAGTCGCGAGCTGGAAGGCTTGGAGCGCAGCGTGGAGCTGGCGTATGGCGAAGTGCCGCAGCAGGTTGAATTGATCGAAAATGGCGCGCGCTTCATGGTGCGCCCGTGGGATGGACAAAAGACCGGCTGGTTTTACGATCAGGCCGACAACCGCGCCCGTTTGCCGCGTTATGTACAAGGCAAGCGGGTGTTGGATTTGTTCAGCTACATGGGCGGCTGGGGTGTGCAGGCGTTACGGCATGGGGCAAGCGAGGCGGTGTGTGTCGATGCCTCCAAGCTGGCCTTGGATCAATGTCGCATTAATGCGGATTTGAACAGGGTCGGTGAGGGCTTGAAAACCCTGGAAGGCGATGTATTCGAGGTTCTCAAGCGTCTGCGCGAAGAACGCGAACGTTTTGATGTGGTGATCTGCGACCCGCCTGCGTTCATCAAACGCCGCAAGGATGCGAATGCCGGTCTGGAAGCCTATCGCCGCGTGAATCAAATGGCGATTCAAGTGATGGCGAATGATGGGATTTTGATCTCCTGTTCATGCTCTCATCATCTTCCGCGCGAAAAATTGCCTGAGTTGATGTGGGCGGCGGCGCGCCATGTGGATAGGAATATGCAGATTCTTGAATTTGGGCATCAATCCGCCGACCATCCGGTCCATGCGGCGATCCCAGAGACGGATTATCTGAAAGCGGTAGTGGCGCGTATTTTGCCGACGTGATTTTGAGTAAGTCTTACGCACAGTTGGTTTTATCCTGTGTGGATGGCTTCTTTCTTCCCCCTTTGGCAAAGGGGGAGCGAGGGGGATTTAAGGGTGTTGGCATGTGTCGCGGTTTTTGAATCCCCCCTAGCCTCCCTTTTTCTAAAAGGGGAATAACCCCCTAAACAAGGCGTATTTATGCTCATTTACCCACATATCGACCCCATTGCTCTGCAAATCGGCCCATTGAAAGTGCATTGGTACGGCCTGATGTACATGATCGGCTTTGCGCTGGTTTGGTTTTTGGGCAGGCTGCGTGCCGAATCCAAGGGCTTCAAGCGCGAAGAACCCGGCGACATTTTGTTTTACGGTGCGCTGGGCGTGATTCTCGGCGGGCGCTTTGGTTATGTGCTTTTCTACAAATTTCAGAGCTTTTTGGCCGACCCGCTCATGCTGGCGCGGGTGTGGGAGGGCGGTATGTCCTTCCACGGTGGGCTAATTGGCGTGATTTTGGCGATGGCCTGGTACGCGCACAAAACCCAGCGCAACTTCTTCACTGTGGCCGATTTTATCGCCCCGCTGGTGCCTCCCGCGCTTTTCGCCGGGCGTATTGGCAATTTCATTAACGGCGAATTGTGGGGCAGGCCGACTGACTTGCCTTGGGGCATGGTGTTTCCGCATGTCGATAAACTGGCGCGTCACCCGTCCATGCTGTACGAGGCATTGCTCGAAGGTGTGGTGATGTTTGCGCTGCTGTGGTGGTTTTCATCCAAACCGCGCCCGCGCATGGCGGTTTCTGGCCTGTTCCTGGTGCTGTACGGCTCGTTCCGCTTTATGGTTGAGCAGGTGCGTGAACCGGATGCACACTTGGGGTTCATTGCCGCGAACTGGTTAAGCATGGGCATGATTCTCTCCCTGCCGATGATTGTGATCGGTGCCGTATTTATCTGGGTGGCCTACGCACGCGAGGGGAGGTTGGTCAAATGAAGCAATATCTCGACTTAATGCGCCATGTGCGCGACCACGGAGTGGAAAAATCCGACCGCACCGGCACCGGTACACGCAGCGTGTTTGGCTATCAAATGCGCTTTGATCTAGCGCAAGGCTTCCCGCTGGTCACCACCAAAAAACTGCACCTCAAATCCATCATCCACGAACTAATCTGGTTTTTGCGCGGCGACAGCAATATCGCCTATCTCAAAGAAAACGGCGTGAGCATTTGGGACGAATGGGCAGATGAGCAGGGCGAACTGGGTCCGGTGTATGGCGTGCAATGGCGCTCCTGGCCGAAGCCCGACGGCGGACATATCGACCAGATCAGCCAATTGGTGCAGCAACTCAAAACCAACCCCGACTCGCGCCGCCTGATTGTTTCGGCCTGGAACGTGGGTGAAATCGAAAACATGGCCTTACCGCCCTGCCATGCCTTTGTGCAGTTCTATGTGGCCGAAGGCAAGCTTTCCTGCCAGCTTTACCAGCGCAGTGCGGATATTTTTCTCGGCGTGCCGTTCAATATCGCAAGCTATGCCGCCTTGACCATGCTGCTGGCGCAGGTCTGCGGGCTACAGCCGGGCGAATTTATACATACCTTGGGCGACGCGCATCTCTACAACAACCACATGGAGCAGGTTGAATTGCAATTAAGCCGCGAACCTTTGCCCTTGCCTACCATGCACCTTAACCCGGCGATTGATGATATTTTTGCGTTCAGCTTTGCTGATTTCAGCTTGGAAAACTACCAATCGCATCCGCATATCAAGGCGGCGGTGGCGGTGTAGCCTGGATGTTAATCCGTGGTAAACGCACATTTTAAAACCAACATTCCCGGATTAAGCTGCGCTTCATTCGGGCTAAAGTTAAGTCCCCATCAAAGTCCATTCACACGAGCACACCATGACCGACTCGAACACAACGCAGCCCACTAGCCGCATCCACAACAGCCAATGGGTTGATCGAGCGGGAAATATCCTGACCGCCGCCCTGCACAACATCATGTTGTTTGTTATCGCCATCGCCACCGTCTGGTCGGCTTTTGGTGAATTTACCCATATTTTTTCCGGAGCTGCCGCCCCCACGCTCAAAGACATCTTGTTGCTCTTCATTTACCTTGAAATTCTGGCCATGGTGGGTATTTATTTCCGCACCCACCGCCTGCCGGTGCGTTACCTTATCTACATCGCCATTACCGCGCTCACCCGTATTTTGGTGGTCGATGTCAAGGAGATGAGCAATGTGGTAATTCTGTCGTTCACGGGCGCGATTTTGATGCTCACCATGGCCGTACTGGTGCTCAAATTCTCTTCATCCCGTTTCCCGAGCAACCCGCCCACGGATTAAAGTTATGCGCTACGCCATTATCGCCGCGATGGATCGGCAACAACTCATCGGCAAAAACAATAGCCTGCCTTGGCATTTGCCGGCGGACTTGAAGCATTTCAAAACCCTCACCCTCGGCAAGCCCATCATCATGGGGCGCAAAACCTATGAATCCATCGGGCGGCCTTTGCCGGGACGCACCACCATTGTGTTAAGCCGTGATACCGGCGCCAAGCTGCATGATGAAGTTATTTTAGCCCACACGCTTAACGATGCCCTTGAAGCCGCACAAAATGCCGCGCTAGGCATGGGTGCATCCGAGGTCATGATCGTCGGCGGTGCGGATATTTACTTTCAAAGCCTGCCGCGTGTCGAACGCATGTACCTCACCCTGGTGCATGGCAACTATGAAGGCGATGCGTATTTTCCCGCCTATGATCGACGCGATTTTGGCGTGATTCACGAAGAACACCACCCAGCGGACGAAGCCAACAGCGCGGCGTATAGCTTTATCACCTTAGAACGCCGGTACGGCGACCAAGGCGTAACGATGCGATTCTAATTTTTGTAGCCAGGATGAAGCGAAGCGTAATCCGGAGAGTTTATTAGCAGGTGCGAGGGTCTTCCCGGATTAGCATCCGGGCTACAAAAACGCAAAACAAAAAGGCCGGGATGATCCCGGCCTTTTCTCATCAAGCAGTCAAAACTTACTTGGCTTTGCCAGCAAAGCGGCGACGCGCCCATGCAAGCAGCGGTACGCCGAACAGTGCCAAACCTTCAAGACCCACGACACCGCCGCCACCGGATTCAGGCAGCGCGCGGGTGGTGGTTGCAAAGTCACCACGCACGCCGCCAATCGTCACCACACTGGTGTTGCTGGTGTTATAGCTGCTGCTGGTAGTTTGGCGCACGGTCACCTGATCGCCGGGGTTAATCACGCCGGAGGCTGTGGTGTACTCACCGGCATTGATGCGGTACTCGCCGTTTTGCACGCTGATGGACGTTGAGCCATCAAAACCGCTTGGAGTAACGCTGTTCGACTCTAGCTTGGTGGAAACTTCTTGCGAGCCAAGGGGCGTGAAACCAAACGGATTAGGTGTCACATCGGCAGCCAAATAACGCGCTGCGGCGAAATCTGCACCGTAGGCGGGTGATTGGGCGCTACCTGCAACCGTGATATAGCCATTAGGCTGAATCATGACTGCGTTGGCTGCACTCGGGTTCGCGCCAAAGGTCGTTGTCACGATACCGCTTGCGGCTTGGCCGAAGCTGGTAGCCAGACTGCCGTTCGGATTGTACGTTGCCATGGCAAAGCTGGTGTTGACGGTGTTGTACATGGCGGCACCAACCACCACCAGTTTACCGTCTGCGCGGTAAGCCAAGTCGGCTGCATCACTGCGATCAAGGCCGATCGGGGTTTTGACCCAACCGACTTGACCAAAGCTGGCATCCAGTTGTCCGTTAGCGTTCAAGCGCACCAGCGCAAAATCGCCTTCTTGACGGTAGTTATCGTCGCCCTTGCTACGACCGCCTGCGGCCACAATGCGGCCATCGGGTTGCAAGATAACGCGGCTGGCACCGTCGTTATAAATCAGAATGGCGGTTGAGAAGCTGGCTTTGCCATCATCGTTGAATGTATTGTCCAGGGTGCCGTCTGGGTTGTAGCGCGCAAATGCAAAATCATCATTACCGTTGATAGTGCTGCAATTTTGCGAATTGCAACTCATGCCCGCCACCAAGATTTTGCCGTCCGGCTGGATCACAATGCCATTGGCACCATCATCGGACTCACCAATTGCGGTCAACACAATGCCGTTTTTGGCCGCACCAAAGCTGGTATCGAGCGCGCCGTTGGACAAATAGCGCACGGTCGCAAAATCATAGCCCTTGGCCACGGCATCATAGCTCCAGCCGGTGACCACAATCTTGCCATCGGCTTGCAGGGCAATATCCGAAATGGTGTCTTCATTGCTTTCAACGGCAGCGCGGAGCTTGGTGGTGACTAAACCATCGACATCAAAGCTTTTGTCCAATGTGCCGTCGGTGTTGTAGCGAGCCAAGGCGAAGATACGGTTGTTAAAGCCTACAACTTCATCGTTTTGAATGATTGGTTTGCCCTTCGTCCAGCCTGCGGCAATGATTTTGCCATCCGGCTGGATAACTACTGCATTGGCAACTTCGGAAAGATCGTTAGGTGCAGCAAAAAACGCGGTCGTGATCTTGCCGCCCGTGCCGAAAGTTGTATCCAGATTGCCGTCGGTGTTGTAGCGCAACAGGGCAAAGTCGCGGTCATCCCCTTCGTTGTTATAGGCAAAACCCGCCAAAACAAGTTTGCCATTACTTTGCAGGGCAAGGTCTTTAGCGATGTCGTTGTGCGGGCTGAACGACGTAGTTTGCTTGCCTTGTGAGCCGAAGTTGGGATCGAGTGCGCCAAATTGCGCAGGATCGAACGCGGCTTGGCTGTTGGCCGATAGCGCCAGCAGCAAGGCGGCTGAGAGTGGTGCAATGTGCAAGGTTTTCATGGCGATGTTCCTGATTAGATTCGGGTAGAAAAGCAAGTTTGAAAAACGAAAAGTAGTGTAGCCCGGATGAAAATCCGGGGGGGCTTGACCACGGTCACGCCCCCCCCGGATTGCGCTGTGCTCCATCCGGGCTACAAAAAAGCCGTTCAGCGAAATCTTTGGAGGATTTAGGTCTGAACGGCACATGGATGATGGAGCCTCAAAAATCGCGAGCCTTGATAATAATGACTCGCGGCGGAGGAGTTAGTAGGGGAAGGTGACGTTTGCTGTACCGCTCGTGCCTACCACTTTGATATCAAGTGTGTATGTATCGCCATCAGCTGCTTCCACTGGCGGAACAGCAGCGGGATTACCCGCAACGGGACCGTTACCTTTATATTTAGCAGTGAATGTTACTTCGCCAGAGCTATTGGTTTTGTTAATACCATCAGTAAAAGTAACACCATCAAAAGTTGCGGGCACACCTGCTGGTAAGGGAGCACCATCATCTTTTGCAGTTCCCGCTACAGTTACTTGGCGGCCTAGTATTGGCTCACCAAAGGTGTTGTAGATCGTTATAGTCAGTTCACGTGAACCATTGGGAGCAGTAGCAGTGTTTTGGCCTACATTGACGATAATGTCTCCGATTGACTCAGGCTTGACTTCAATTGTGGCGCTAGGCTCGCCTTGGCCATTGATAGTGAAGATTAAGCTGAGGGTTTCGGAACCAAGGTACTTGGTCGCATCAATGTTGAACGTGGCACAACCATTTGAGCCAGTCACTGGAGTTGCGGGGTCAAGCACCACGCCACCCAGAAGGCCAGATACCTTGAGGGCGGTATTGCCCAGTGGTGTTTGAATACCGTCATAAGCACAGATGGTGACAGGGGTTTTCTTGCCGCCATAGACCGTGGTGGCGGAGGTGGTCAGCGTTGAGTTGGCCTGAATGCCCGCGTAGTAGGCTTCCATCAGAATCGAGCGTGAGTTGCCTGCACGTGCGGTCAGAATGGCTTTTTGGTTCAGACGGGTGGCCGGATAGGTCATGAAGGTGGTGGCCACGCCTTGTTCGTCGGTGGTGGCCGAAGCGCCAATCACACCGTATTGCGCACGTCCAATCACCCAAGGAATGGTAGCCCCAGCGTTGCTGCCGCCATTGGCACTAAAAGGTTCGGTGACCAACAGACGGTTGCTGTCCACTACGCTTGAGACAATGCGGCTGCCTATCAAGTCGCGGTTGCTGCCTTGTTCAAAGTTGGATACGGCGCCCTGCTTGTTGGCACCGATCACCAGACGATCATTGATGCGCGTACCCGCAAGCGGGGCATTCGCAATAAACAGGTTGCCGCCTTCGGAAGGGTCGCCTTTGTCACCGCCAATCAAAAAGTCGCCTACACCAACCACGGGTGCGCCGCCTTGGGCGGGGTAGTTCACAATCGGCGAGTCAATCAGGCTGAAATCAATGCGAGCGTTTTTGACCGGGTTGCCAAGGCTGTCGATGGCAATGGCACTGACGACGCGCAAATAGGTTCCGTTCAAAAAGCTCTCACCGGGTGCCAGCGGGATGGTGACTTGATTGGCCGTAATGGCTTGGCTGAATGCACCGGTGAAGGCGAGTGAGGCAATACGTCCGTCTTCAATGCTGAAGGTCAAATCGTCAATGACGGGCGTTTGAATGCCGTTTTCAACGTTGTTGTCTGCGCCGTCCGTGGTGAAACGCAGTTTAGCGACGCCAGCGGTGGTGCCAGAGCGCAAGCTGATTTGCGCCTTGCCGTTAATGGTGGTGGTGTTGACAATGCTGCCCGCCGCGCCACCGACACCCATCAGGGTTGCGCCGATTTCTGGGTTAAGCAGTTCAACCTTGACGTTGGGTGCGGGTGGTGTACCGACGGGCTCACCCACTGGGTCGGCGACGAAGATGTCGATCACGCCGGTGTCGTTCAAACCCTGGTTGGCGACGTACACGGGGGCGTTGGCAAGTGTGGCGGCCAGCGTTGAAGGCAGGCCGGTTGCAATGGCCGAGCCGACGACAATTTGTGTGCTAGCGACCAGGGTTTTTTTCGAACTTGGGTCTTCCCATGAGGCGCGAATGGTGACAGTGCCGGGGCGATTCCATGCGTGGAAGATCATCAGAGCATTGCCGCCAGCAGCATCAACGGGGTAGCTCCAGAAGGCTTTAGGAACCTTGACAGTTGTACCGTCGGGCTGCTTTACGTCTTCGGTTTCAAAGGGTTGCGGGTAAAGTGCGCCCGCATCGGTGTAACCGCTGTCAGTATAAAACTGGACTTTGGTACCTGTTGGCGCGGGTGATCCGTTGGCCAAGGTGAGGTGAGCAACCACCTGAGTGGAATAGATTGCGCTGACGGGCTGAACGAAACCACCACTCTGTACTGGCAATTTGCTTTGCCCGACGCTGAGGGTGATTTTGCCTTCCGGCCCACCGCCGGTCAGGGTGTCTCCACCCGTGCCGCCACCGCCGCCACAGGCGGTAAGTAGTGCAATGGGCGCAATGGCGAGGAGTTGCAGCGCCTTGCGGCGTAGCTGGTTAAAGAGGGTTTGGCTCATGGTGTTGTTTCCTAGGGTTTGGCCTATGGTGTTGCCAGTGGGTTATTGGACGTTTTGAACTTCGGCAATCATGCCGTTTTCGACGATGCGCGGGGTGACGAAAATCAGCAGCTCAAATTTCTGGCTGTTTTTGAGGGTTTTGCTGAACAAGGCTCGGCCAATCCAGGGGAGATCGCCAAGGAATGGGATTTTGTCGATCTGGTTGACGTTGGTGATTTCATAAATGCCGCCGAGCACGACGGTTTCACCATTGTTGACTTGAACTTTGGTGCTGACCTCGCGCTTGTCAATCGGTGGAATGCCGTTGATTGAACGTGTGAAATCTGGCTCGTCCTTCTGTACTACGATATCCATGATCACGTTATTGTTGGGCGTGATCTGCGGTGTGACCTTGGCTTGTAATACAGCTTCTTTGAAGACTACGGTTGTAGCGCCGCTGGATGAGGCTTCCAGATAAGGAATTTCCTTGCCTTGTTTGCTGTAGGCCGCTTGACCGTTGGCCGTGAGTACACGCGGGCTGGAGATGATTTCACCCTGGCCTTCGGCCTGCATGGCGGAAATTTCCATATCGACAAGGACGTTGGAACCAAGAATGCTCAGGCCGAGTTGTCCCATCGGA
>DYLI01000121.1 GCA_020722165.1 Halothiobacillus neapolitanus
CCGATCGCCGTTATACGGCAACATCTTTTTTTCCTATACGGTGCTTTGCGCCGTACAATTCACGCTGGGCTTGCTGAGAGGTAGATTGAGTCATGATTTCCCGTAGAGAATTCATTGTTACCGCTCTGGCCGCGGCCGGCGCAAGTACAGGCTTGACTTCGTGCTCATCGGAATCCAGTGCAGGCAGCTATGAAACTGTTGCGGATCGCACCTGGCGTCACGGCAAAGTCGCCGTCGGCGACAAGGCTGCTCTTATGCATGAACTCGTGCGCTACGCGACTTTGGCCCCTCTAGCCATAATACTCAATGCTGGAAATTCCGCATTGAGATGGCGTCATCTCGATACTGCCGGATCTTTCACGCCGGTGTCCCGTTGTTGACCCGGATGATCACCACCTTTTTGTCTCCCTCGGGTGTGCCGCCGAGAACCTGAGCCAGGCAGCTTTGGCCAATGGGCTGATGGGACACTCTGGCTTCGATGCCGCAGGGAGCAATGCACTGCGTGTGGCTTTTGAGCAGACAAAACCCGTCGCATCAACGCTGTTTCAGGCGATACCCGAGCGCCAGAGCACACGAGGCGAGTATGACGGGCAACCTCTCTCCCGGCATGAACTCGAACTGTTGGAGAAGGCCGGTACCGGTAAGGGCGTTCAGGTTATTGTCCTGACCGAGCGCAAAGCCATGGAGACAGTCCTTGAGTATGTCGTTCAAGGCAACACGGTTCAGATGAACGATCCCGCCTTCGTGTATGAATTGAAGCACTGGATACGCTTCAGCGGCGGCGAGGCGGTTCGGACGGGTGATGGGCTATATGCCGCATCGTCCGGGAATCTGCCTGCGCCGACCTGGCTGGGCAGCCTGCTTTTCAACCTGTTCTTTACCCAGAAAAGCGAAAACGACAAGTACGCGAAGCACGTTCGAAGTTCTGCCGGCATCGCGATATTCGCCTCGGAAAACCCAACCCCGGCGCAGTGGGTAGAGGTGGGACGTTGCTACGAGCGCTTTGCGCTCCAGTCGACAGCGTTGGGCATTCGCAATGCGATGCTCAATCAGCCCGTGGAGGTGTCGATGTTGCGTCCACAGTTTGCCGATTTTCTAGGTATCGGAAAGCGCAGGCCCGATCTTGTCGTTAGGTTCGGCCGAGGCCCCAAACTACCGTCTTCACTGCGACGGCCGATACAGGCGGTACTGGTTTGAATTCGCACAGCCCCGCGACCGATGATTGATTGATGGGCAATCTCCCCACCCGAACAATTAAGGCCGGCATCACCTACTTCGCACTGGTGTTCGGTGCGGGCTTTGCGCTGGGAATGATTCGTGTGCCATATCTGGTGCCGCGCCTTGGCGAACGGGTGGCGGAACTCATCGAAATGCCATTCGTGTTTGTAGCGATAGTAGTGTCGGCGCGATTTATTATCAGGCGTTTCAGTCTCCCCGCCAATGTCTTGACCTGCCTGGGGGCCGGATTTCTTGCACTGACTCTGCTGGTCGCCGCCGAAGTCTTGCTTGCCGTCGCCCTTCAGGATCGGACGCTCGGCGAGTATGTCGCCAGCCGGGATTCAGTCTCCGGCATTGTCTACCTGGCAATGCTGGCACTGTTTGCAGTGATGCCGCTCGTTCTCGCGCGCGTCACATCGGCTCCCCATGCGTAAGCCCAACCCATCAATTCACCGGACGCTGCGCGATGAAGCCGCGCAGCGTCCGGTGAATTCAAGCGTTAGGCTTCACACCAAACCCCAATACTTACTGCATCCCCATCAATGCCGGATCAAGCGGCTTTCCGTTGATGGTGACATTGCCTTGCGCAAAGCTGAGCGCCGTCGATAGCTGACCGCTTTTGTTCAAGACGTAACCGGCCTGAATCATGGCAGCCAGCATCTCGATCTGTTCAGGCGTGAGGTTTTCCTTGAGCAAAACTTCCGGCAGTGCCATCTGCGCATCGGCTTCTAGCACCGTAGCCAGACTCATGAGCAGCAGCGGATTTTCTGCCGCCGATTCAAGGTTTCCGACATTGGCATTGGGCAACCTAACCTGAGCGCTAGCCTTGATGTCACCTTGCGCTGTGCTCAGACCCATACGCTCGATGGCAATCTCCGGACTATTTTCCAGCAGTATTTGCAGTGGTCTGAGTAAAGGCTTGAGCTGAACCATGTCCACGTGGTCTGCGGAGGTATCCATGTGACTGGATATTTGGTTGATCTTGGCCAATGCCCCTGGCTCAAGGTGACGCAATGCCAGAGCAAAATGGGCATTGCGATAATGGTCTTCGCCAACCTCAATGGAGTCGGCCGCATAGCCTGCGAGGATATTGATAAATCCAGCATTGGCTTTGACATCACTATTAAAGCGCATGTTTTCCACGCGCAGCGGGGGCGTGCTCGCATCACTCGATTGCATCTCCAGAGCGTGCAGCGTGAAGTCGACCGGGCCGGTATAAATGTCGGACACTTCGGCAGAGAGGCGTTGTTGTTGCGCCTGCATTGCCATCTCGTTCATTTCGATGCGCTCCGCCCCATCCGCCGATTGCACCCGCATGAATGGCCAGCGACCCTGCGCGTTAATCACACTGAAATCTCGATTGAAATCCATGTCAATCACCATCTCCCCCCATGCCAGATGCGCCGTTCCGTCAAAATGGCTGTCCACGGCGGGGCTGAGAATCTTCTGTTGCCCTGCCCCGGAAAAATCCACAAACGTGTCGACCGTCAGCGGCGATTTGCCTGCATACAGTTTTTGCACCAGTGGATTGTCCAGCTCCAATACGGAGTGAGCGCTGGCAAGACCCAGGCGCGTGAAACCCGGCAAGGGCCCATGATCGATGCGGCTGCGCACCACAAATTGCACGGGCTTGGCATCGTGCGCTTCTGCATCGGGATTGGGCAAATGCAACAACTCACTGTATTCAGGCTTCAAGGCCAGGGTTATGACCTCCTCAGTGCTGAATATTCCGCGCTGGGTTTTGCGTTCGATGATGTCCACATACACATTGCCCTGAAGCTCGGCATATTGGCGCTGGAAAATGGAGTCGATCTGACCACCAATGACCCAGCTTGCAAGGGGATAAGCGACCAAAGGTGTCGCAACTACAAGCGCTAGGGCAATTTTTTTCATCAAGGCATCCGAATGATTGGAGTAAAAAACGTCAGAGACTAAAACAGCGCTCAGCAAAATTCACTCTAACCGCGAGATATGACGCTTTGTTGCATATCCAAGGCCACAGCCTCCGCCACACGAATCCCATCCACGCCCGCCGAAAGAATGCCACCGGCATACCCAGCGCCCTCGCCCGCCGGATACAGCCCGCGCACATTCAGGCTCTGCATATCGTCGCCGCGCGTAATGCGCACGGGCGCGGAGGTGCGGGTTTCCACGCCGGTCAACACAGCATCGCGCATGGCAAAGCCCTTGATCTGCTTATCAAATTCCGGCAAAGCCTCGCGCATGGCGGCAATCGCGTATTCCGGCAAGCTGGGTGCTAAATCCGTCCAGTGCACGCCGGGTTTGTACGAAGGCTCAACGCTACCCACCTCGCTTGAAGCCACGCCTTGCAGAAAATCCCCCACCAATTGCGCCGGAGCCGCATAGCTTTCGCCACCCAAAACATAGGCGCGTGATTCAAGCTGACGTTGCAGCTCCACGCCCGCCAGCACGCCATCATCTCCCGGCAAACGTGGAAAATCCGCTGGCGTAATGCCCACCACCATGCCGGCATTGGCATTGCGCTCGTCACGTGAATATTGGCTCATACCATTGGTCACCACACGACCCACTTCCGAGGTCGCAGCCACCACCGTACCGCCGGGACACATGCAGAAGCTGTATACCGCACGGCCATTTTTGGCGTGATGCACCAGTTTATAATCCGCCGCACCGAGCAGCTTATTACCCGCGTTCACGCCCAATCGCGCCCGATCAATCAACGATTGCGGATGTTCGATACGAAAACCTATCGAAAACGGCTTGGCCTCCATGAACACCCCGCGCGCGTGCAGCATCTTGAAGGTATCGCGTGCGCTATGCCCCAGCGCCAGCACCACATGATCGCTGCGCAAGGTTTCACCATCGGCCAAGGTGATGCCGCGCACATGCCCGCCTTCAATCAGCACATCGGTCACGCGCTGCTGGAAACGCACCTCGCCGCCCAGCCGCTCGATTTCATGACGCATGGTTTCCACCACGCCGACCAAGCGAAACGTACCGATATGCGGTTTGGCGACATAACTGATTTCTTCCGGCGCACCGGCCTTGATGAATTCAGCAATCACCTTGCGCCCGTAGTGCTTCGGGTCTTTGATCTGGCTATAAAGCTTGCCGTCGGAAAACGTGCCCGCCCCGCCCTCGCCAAATTGCACATTCGATTCAGGATTAAGCTCGGATTTACGCCACAAGCCCCAGGTGTCCTTGGTACGCTCGCGCACCGCCTTGCCCCGCTCCAGCACAATCGGCCGAAAACCCATTTGAGCCAGCACCAGCGCGGCAAAAATCCCGCAAGGCCCAAAGCCGACGATAAGCGGGCGATGCGGCAGGTTCGCCGGCGCATGAGCGACCACGTGGTAAGCCATATCCGGCGTGGGCAGGAGGTGCCGATCATCGGCACAACGCTGCAACACCGCCGCCTCATCCTTGAGTTCAACATCCACCGAGTAAATCAGCAGCAGGTTGTTTTTCTTGCGCGCATCATGGCTACGCTTGAAGATCGTGAAGCTCAACAGCTCATCCGCTTT
>DYLI01000122.1 GCA_020722165.1 Halothiobacillus neapolitanus
CGCGGCCACCGTGGGCGGGGGTTAGCCAAGCTTCGATGCGCAGGGCGAGTTCGGGGGTAATGGCGGCGCGTTCGTTGATGATGCGGGAGAGTTGTACGCGCGATACACCTAGCTGGTGGGCGGCTTGGGTAACACTAAGGTTGAGCGAGGGGAGAATGTCTTCGCGCAGGGTGCCTCCGGGGTGGGGCGGGTTGTGCATGCGGTTCATGGTGTTCGATTCCTAGTGGTCGTCCTGATAGTCAACGAGGATGGCATTCTGGTCTTCAAAGCAGAAGGTGATGCGCCAGTTGCCGTTGACCCAAATGGAGTAGTGGGCGTTAAGTTCGCCAGTAAGGCGGTGTAGTTTCCACCCGGCAACATTCATGTCTTCGGGTTGTTTGGCGTGATCAAGACGGTCGAGCTGACGCGCCAGTTTTCCCGCATGGGCAGGCTGAATACCCGCTTTGGAGCCGGTGAGGAAGAACTGTTCCAGGCCTTTGTGGCGAAAGTTTTTAATCATGCGAAAAGTGTATCGCCATGAGACACGTCTGGCTACTTCAAGCCCATTTTTGCCAGCCGGTAGCGCAGTTGACGCAGGGTGAGGCCGAGGGCTTCGGCGGCGCGGGTGCGGTTCCAGCGGTGGGTTTCCAGGGTTTGGAGTAGGGCGTGGTCGTCGTCTGGGGATTTGGTTTGGGCGCTGGGCGTGGGTGCGGGTGCGGTTATGCCACTGCGTTGGGCGGGAAAGCTGAGTTCGCAGGCGGTGATGTCGCCGGATTCGCCGAGGGCGAGGGTGCGCTCCAGGATGTTTTCCAGTTCGCGTACGTTGCCGGGGAAGTTGTAGTTTTGCAGTGCGGTGAGCGCGGCGGGGCTTAGTGCGCGCAGGGGGATTCCGTCGCGTTGGCTTAGGCGTTGCAGGATGGCGGCGGCGAGCATGTCGATGTCTTCTACGTGTTGGCGCAGGGGTAGGGCATCGAGTTGGATGACGTTGAGGCGGTAGTAGAGGTCTTGGCGGAAGTCGCCGCTTTCGACGAGGGTGGGGAGGTTTTTGTGGGTGGCGGAGATGATGCGTACGTCCACGGCTTCTTCGTGTGCGGCACCGACCGGGCGTACGGCGCGTTCCTGGATGGCGCGCAGAAGTTTGACTTGCATGGCAAGGGGCAGTTCGGCCACTTCGTCAAGAAAGAGGGTGCCGCCTTTGGCTGCTTGAAAGAGACCCTGTTTGTCGCTGCTTGCGCCGGTGAAGCTGCCTTTGCGGTGGCCGAAAAATTCGCTTTCCATCAGTTCGCTGGGTATGGCGCCGCAGTTGACGGGGAGAAATGCCTTGGCGCTGCGCGGGCTTTGGTCGTGGATGAGGCGGGCGATGACTTCTTTGCCGGTGCCGGATTCGCCGTGGATGAAGACGGGGGCTTGGCTGCGGGCAACTTTGGCGATTTGGGCGCGCAGGTTTCGCATGGCGGGGGCTTGGCCGATGAGGCGGTCGGCACCGGGGTCGTCGTTGCTTTTGCCGTTGGTTTTGGGTGGGTTGAGGCGCAGGGCGGTTTCGACCATGTCGCGCAGGCGGTCAAGGTCGAGCGGTTTGTTGACGAAGTCGAAGGCGCCGGATTTGAGGGCATCGATGGCGCTTTGCATGTCGCCGTGGGCGGTGATGACGGCGACGGGCAGGCCGGGGTGGTTTTGGGCAATTTCACGCACCAGATCAAGGCCGTTGCCGTCGGGCAGACGCATGTCGGTGAGGCAGAAGTCGTAATTTTGCGTGGCGAGGGCGGCGCGAGCTTGGGTAAGGTCGCTGGCTTTGTGGGTTTGAATGCCCATGCGCGTGAGGCTGATGCCAAGCAGGGTGAGGAGGTCGGCTTCGTCGTCGATGATGAGGGCGGTGGGTAAGGCGGTCATGGTGTTTTCTCGATATTCATACGAGTGGCTGTTTGGCGGTGTCGGATAGTTTGCCTGCGCTCTCCTATCTCAAGGAAGGGTGCTGCGGGGGTTTTTTCTCGGTTAGCGTTGTCGCGGCGGAATTCCTGTGGCGGGAAGGTTAGGCGGAAGCCGTGTTCGCCGTGGATGTCGTGATGATAGTTCAGGCTGATCTGGTTGGCTTCGGCGAGTTCGTGCGCGATAAACAGGCCAAGGCCGTGGCCTTGGCTGTGGGTGCTGAAAAAGGGCTCGAAAATGTGCTGGCGCATGGCTTCGGGAACGCCGGAGCCGTTGTCGCGGATTTCAATGCGTAGGCGATGTTGTGCGCCTACGGCTTGAGCATCAATGCGGATGCGCGGGCTGCCGATGCCGGGTTTGCCGTGTTGGCGGGCGTTGTCGAGCAGGATGATGATGATTTGTTCGAGGTGGGTTAAATCGACGCGCGCGCGAAGGCTGGGGGAGGCGGTCAGGTCAATCTGAGTGTCGTCAAGCTGGGCGTAGGCGCGGTAGCGTGTCAGTAGGTCGTGCAGCCAATCGGCTATTAATACGTATTCGGATTTGGGTTGTTTGCGTTTGGCTGTGGTGAGAACGCTTTCGACCAGTTGGTTGATACGCTCGACTTGGCTGCGCACGATGCCGAGCATTTGGCGATCTTCGTCGTTGTGTGCGGTTTGTTCGAGCAGTTGGCTGGCTTGGTTGATGGCCGAGAGCGGGTTGCGGATTTCGTGGGCAATGCTGGCGGTGAGGCGCCCCATGGCGGCGAGTTTTTCTTGCTGGTGTTTTTCGATGAGGAAGGCATCGTCTTCCATGAATATGGCGACGGGCCCCCGGGGGTCGGCAGTTAGTGGGCGCAGACGAATATGCAGTTTTGTGGGGTAGGTGATATGGGCTGCGCTAAGGTCGTTTTCCGGGGTGTCGCGCCAGGTGTTAAGCGCAGTGTTGATGTCCGGGCTGATGGTGTCCAGCGGCGGGCGGATGAGGTTTTTTTCGCCAATGCGCTCCAATGATATGCCTAGTATTTTGGTGGCAGCGGGATTGGCGTAGCGGATGCGGTGGTCTTCATCGACCACAATGACGCCTTCCTGGCTTTGTTCGAGAATGATGCGGTTAAGCTGGGTTTCATTGGCAAGGTCAATGCCGCGTTGCTCTGCAAGTTGTTGGTTGGCGTTGGCGCGTTGGGCGAGGCCGTTGGCAAGTAGGGCGACGGCGAAGAGTGCCAGGCCGTTGAGCCCGGCATGGGTGAACGAAACGTCAAGCCCAATGCCTAGATGATGAATCCAGAAACCCATAGCCAAAAGCAGCAAGCTGCCAAGAGCTGCATAAACTAAAGACTGGCGACCGCCTAGCAACAACGAGGCATAGGCCATGTTGACAACCATGAGGATGTGCAGGTTGTTGATGGGCGAGTCATCCAGCGCACCGAGCAGAGCCAGGAAGATGATGTCGAGGGCTAGGCCGAGTTGCAGACGCAGGCTGAAGCGACCAGGGCGCAGCTCGTCCACGGCAAAGAGTATGAGCGCGAGGAGGGCGTAACTGGCCGCAATGACGGTGAAAAGGTCAAAGTTATTGGCGGTCAAGGCGGGTAGTTCACGCTTGGCTTGCAAAAATGCGTGAATGCCCAGCAAAAAGCTGGCGACGACCAGCCGGTAGGCGTTGAAAAAACGCAAGCCGCGCCAGTTGGTGTGGGGGGTATCTGAATGTGTTTCGCTGGGGTTCATGGGGCTAGTGTTAGCGAGATCGTTAGTTTGATGCAAGTGATTAGAGGCTTGGTCGTTGTGGCAAAAGCCATTATTCAGCACAATGTAAAACTTAATTGATGTGTAATAAATAAAGGCTAGGCATGAATCTGCATGAGTACCAAGCCAAAGCCCTGTTGCGTGATGCCGGGGTGGCGGTTCCTGAGGGGCGGCTTGTCCGTTCTGTTGATGATATTGAACCTGCGTTGGCGGCTTTGGCTGCTGCGCCGTGGGTGATGAAGGTGCAGGTTCATGCCGGTGGGCGTGGCAAGGCGGGCGGGGTGCGCGTGGTGCATACGCTGCTTGAGGCACAGGCATTTGCCGCCGAGTGGCTGGGCAAGCATTTGGTGAGTGTGCAGACGGGGGTGGCGGGGCTGCCGGTGGATGCGTTGTATATCGAACCGGCCAGCCGCATTGCGCGGGAGTTGTATCTGAGCCTGATTATTGATCGCGCTACCTCCAAAGTGACATTTATTGCCTCTGAGGCGGGTGGCATGGATATTGAAGAGGTTGCTGCGACCACACCGGAACGCATTCATGCGCTGAGTGTGCATCCGGCGGCGGGGCTGATGCCGTACCACGCGCGCAAGCTGGCTTTTGCGCTGGGGCTGTCGGGTGATGAGGCCAAGCAGTTTGCGGCTTTGCTCAAGGGCGTGTATGCCGTGTTCACGCAGAAGGA
This sequence comes from Halothiobacillus neapolitanus, assembly GCA_020722165.1. Classification (GTDB taxonomy): domain Bacteria; phylum Pseudomonadota; class Gammaproteobacteria; order Halothiobacillales; family Halothiobacillaceae; genus Thiofaba. The sequence goes on from DYLI01000122.1 coordinate 4,303, forward strand.
TGCCAGTATGCTGGAAATCAATCCGCTGGCGGTGACCAAAGATGGCGAGCTGCTGGCGCTGGATTGCAAGTTTATTCTCGATTCGAATGCGGCCTACCGCCAGCCTGCGATTGTGGCGCTGCGCGATGAGGCGCAGGAAGACCCGCGTGAGCGCGAGGCGGTGAAGCATCAGTTGAACTATGTCACGCTGGACGGCGATATTGCCTGCATGGTGAACGGCGCGGGCTTGGCGATGGCGACCATGGATTTGATTCAGCTTGAGGGTGGCAAACCGGCTAATTTTCTGGATGTGGGTGGCGGGGCGACGGCGGCGCGCGTGGCCGAGGCGTTCAAGCTGATTTTGTCGGATGGCAAGGTGCGCGCGATTTTGATTAACATTTTTGGCGGCATCGTGCGTTGCGATTTGATCGCCGA
>DYLI01000123.1:0-1718 GCA_020722165.1 Halothiobacillus neapolitanus
ACATGGTTAAGGTAACCTGGAAAGACACCACCGGTGAAACTGACTCTGCTGAAGTCGCGATTGCTTAATTTTTAAGCTCTTGCATGGTGGGTTGTTCGCAACCAGCCATCTTCAAAGTCAATAAAAACGGCTCTATTGTGAGCCGTTTTTTTATGCGCGAGTTTAATTAAGTGGATTAAACACGCCGCCAGCGCGTAACACCTGCGCCATCTTCCAGTACGACACCATGCTGCAACAAGGCATCACGAATCTCGTCCGACTTGGCAAAGTCCCTCGCGGCACGCGCCGCCAAACGCTCATCGACCATCGTTTGAATCGCCACATCATCCAGCCCGCCTTGCCCAGCTTCGCCACGTAAATACTCTTCAGGCGACATGTGCAATAAACCAAGTAACCCGGCAAGGTACCTCAAGGTTATGGCTGCTGAATCACGCGCCCCACCTTCCTGACGATGAATTTCACTCACTAAATCAAATAACACCGCTATAGCAATCGGTGTATTGAAATCATCATCCATGGCTGCGAAAAAACGTGCCTCATACTCAACCCAACGCGGTGCCTGATTATCCTCAGCGTCACGCAAGGCGGTATATAATCGCGTTAAGCCCTGGCGTGCCGCCATTAACTGCGCATCGGCATAATTAAGCGGGCTACGGTAGTGGCTATTTAGAATGAAAAAACGTACTTCCTCGGCGCGGAAATTCTTCAAAACCTCGCGCACGGTGAAAAAGTTATTCAATGACTTTGACATTTTTTCTTCATTGATACGCACAAAGCCATTGTGCATCCAGTAATTCACATAATGGCAACCCGTCGCCGCTTCGCTTTGTGCAATTTCATTTTCATGATGAGGGAATTGCAAATCCATACCACCGCCATGAATATCAAAACTATGCCCCAAACAGGTGGTTGACATGGCTGAACACTCAATATGCCAGCCCGGGCGACCCGCACCCCAAGGGGCATCCCAGGCAGGTTCACCTAGCTTGGCGGCCTTCCACAACACAAAATCCAGGGGGTCATGTTTGGCTTCACCAATCTCGACCCGCGCACCGGCGCGCAAATCATCGATATTTTTGCCCGAGAGGCGGCCATAGCCCTCAAACTTGCTCACGTCGTAATACACATCCCCATTATCGGCACGATAAGCAAAACCTTTTTCAATCAGGGTATTAATCATCGCCACCATATCAGGAATGGCTTCAGTTGCGCGTGGCTCATGATCGGGTCGCAAGCATCCCAGTGCATCCGCATCTTCGTGCATAGCATCAATAAAACGCTGGGTTAACGTTTGAATCGTCTCGCCGTTTTCAGCGGCACGCTTAATAATTTTGTCGTCAATATCCGTGATATTGCGTACATAAGTTGTATCAAAACCAAGATGACGTAAATAACGGTACACCATGTCAAACACTACCATGACCCGCGCGTGCCCTAAGTGACAATAGTCATACACCGTCATACCGCATACATACATGCGAACCTTACCGGCTTCGATGGGAACAAAAAGACGTTTTTCACGCGATTCAGTGGAGTAAATATGGAGCATGGCGGCCTGCAAATAATAGAAATAAAAAAGCCACACGATGAGGCATGGCTTTATACAAAATATTCAAGTCATTAGATGACTCTAATGACTTGTTCCTAATTCAACACAAAAGCACGTTGCCCCGCAAAACGGAACAACCGCATAAGCGGTGATATTAGAAACGGCGTGG
>DYLI01000123.1:1818-4661 GCA_020722165.1 Halothiobacillus neapolitanus
ACGGCGTGGTGGACGCGCTTCGCGTGGCTGAGCTTCGTTCACACGCAGTGTGCGTCCGCCCATGTCCTGACCATCCAGCGCCTTGATCGCTGCCATGCCTTCTTCCTTGTTTGGCATTTCAACAAAGCCAAAACCCTTAGAACGGCCGGTGTCACGATCCATGACAACTTTAGCGGAAGCAATTTCGCCAAAGCTCTCAAAAGTTTGACGAAGTTCTTCGTCATCGGTGCGGAAGGACAGGTTGCCTACATAAATATTGATCATAAAAACTCAATCTACAACGTGCGCCATGGAAAACAGCACCAATAACTAACCCATGACGCGACGTAGCTACTGATGCGACCCGAAGGTCTTGAAATACACGCGCCTAAAAATAAACGCATGCCTATCGTAAGCCGGAACTTCTAAGAAACGAAGCCTTTTTTACGCAAGGACGCATTTATTTACCTATCCAGGACGCGTTATCATGCCAGCCCTTGAATTATCTTGAGCTTAAACTCCATGTCCACCCTACCCCTCATCCAAATTTCTACCCGCCTTGGCAACATCACCGTTGAACTGGATGCCGCTGCCGCACCCAAAACCGTGGCCAACATTTTAAGCTATGTGGATGAAGGCTTTTACGCAGGAACCTTATTCCACCGCGTCATTCCAGGCTTTATGATCCAAGGCGGCGGCTTGACCCCCGATATGGCGACCAAACCTAACCATGCGCAAATTGAAAATGAGGCCACCAATGGCCTGAAGAATAATCGCGGCACACTGGCCATGGCACGCACCTCAATCCCACATTCGGCCACTAGCCAGTTTTTCATCAACCTTAAGGACAATGATTTTCTTAACTACAGCAGCTCAACCCCAAGTGGCTGGGGCTACTGTGTATTTGGCAAAGTTGTCGAGGGTATGGATGTGGTCGATGCCATTGCCAAACAACCCACTGGCAACCGTGCTGGACACGGCAATGTACCGCGGGAAGACATCCTGATCGATAGCGTGACGCGCATCGAAGCCTAAATAAAGCCACACTCGCGGCATGTCCGAGACACTTATCCTCGCCGATCTGCATCTTCGCGAAGATGCGCTTCACGTCACGCAGTATTTTCTCGATCTTGAACCGCGACTGTTGAAAGCTGACGCGGTTTACGTTTTGGGTGATTTCGTGGAAGCCTGGGTGGGCGACGATGCCCCTATCCCAGCGACTATTCAGCCCGCGTTCGATGTGCTTTGGCGCATCTCGGAAGCGGGCATTCCCCTTTTTTTTCAGCATGGCAACCGCGATTTCCTCGTCGGCACTACCCTTGCTCGGCGCTTGGGTCTGCGCCTGCTCCCCGAGGTTTACGTCACTGAGCTGTACGGACACCGCGTCGCCTTGCTGCATGGCGACACCCTGTGTACCGACGATGTACCCTATCAGGCCATGCGCCGCAAACTGCGCCATCCGATCACTCGCTTCGTCCTGCGCCATTTGCCATTGAAAACACGTCTGAACCTCGCTGCCCGATTACGTGAGCGCAGCAAACAAGCCACCGGACAAAAAACTGACCTTATTATGGATGTCAACGCACAGGCCGTTCGCGATGCCATGCAGCTGCAGCATGTCAATGTTCTGATACACGGCCACACGCACCGCCCAGCGATTCATAGCGAAGGAAACGGAATACGCGCCGTGCTGGGTGACTGGGAAGATGGCGCGGTTTTGCTTAGCATCAAGCCTGCGGGATTGAGCCTGGAGCGTATTCAGAACAAGGAAACCCTGCATCTCACAGCCGTGGCTTGGCCTTAGAACCCATCAATAACGAGCTTTGTAGGTGCGAACTCACCCCTACCTAATTGCCCCATACATTGATAACGTTAACTATTTTTACCCACCCAGCACCCGCTTGACTGGCGCAAAACTGCGCCGATGGTCCGGACACGCGCCATGTTTCATCAAAGCCGCCATATGCTCCGCCGTCGGATAACCCTTGTGCCGATCAAATCCATACAGCGGATAACGTGCGTGTAACTCCAGCAAAGTGCGATCCCGAGCCACCTTGGCCAGAATGGAGGCTGCACTAATACATGGCACCAACGCATCGCCGCCGATAATCGCCCGTGCCGGACAGGCGAATGCGGGCGCGCGATTACCATCCACTAAAACCTCTGTCGGCAACATAGACAATCCTGCCACCGCACGCTGCATCGCCAGCAGGCTCGCTTGCAATATATTAATAGCATCAATCTCCGCCGCGCTCGCCTCGGCAATACTCCATGCTAGCGCCTTGGACTGAATCTCAACAAACAACGCTTCACGGCGTTTCTCGCTCAATTTCTTCGAGTCATTTAAGCCAGCAATCGGCCGTACCGGGTCTAAAATCACCGCCGCTGCAAATACAGCCCCGGCCAATGGCCCGCGCCCGGCCTCGTCCACTCCGGCCACCCAGATGACAGGTGGACTCAAATCCGCAAACAAGTCATACGATTGCGCTTTCATGACCTATAATCCCGCGATTCAAAAAATGCGGCACAGGATAAAGCATGTCTCAACTCAAATGCGCGGTGATCGGCACAGGCTATCTCGGAAAATTTCACGCCGATAAATACGCAGCCCTGCCGGAATGTGAACTCGTCGCCATTGTCGATGCCAATCAAGACGCCGCCAGCGCCATTGCGGCCAAACATGGCTGCCAAGGCTTGACCGATTACCGCGACCTGCTCGGCAAGGTCGATGCCGTCAGTATTGCCGTCCCTACCAGTCTGCACTTTGCCATTGCGCGCGATTTCCTTCAGGCGGGTACGCATGTGCTGGTCGAAAAACCCATCACCACCACGGTTGCGGAAGCCGACGAACTGATTCGCCTTGC
>DYLI01000124.1:0-1145 GCA_020722165.1 Halothiobacillus neapolitanus
GCCGCGATGTGCTGGGCACGGCGCAGACCGGTTCGGGCAAGACGATGGCGTTTGCCTTGCCGCTGTTGCAGCAACTGGAGCAAAGGCCGCTTGATAACCCACGACGGGTTTTCGGCCTGATATTAGTGCCCACGCGCGAGCTGTGTACCCAGGTTGGCGAGGAGGTTCTGGCTTTGGCCGCGCACCTGTCGCGGGCGGTGAAGGTTTCCATCGTGTTTGGCGGGGTGTCGATTAATCCGCAAATGCTGCGCTTGCGCGGCGGCACGGACATTGTGGTGGCCACGCCGGGGCGCTTGCTTGATTTGCTCGATCACAATGCTCTGAGCATTAGCCAGGTCAAAACGCTGGTGCTGGATGAGGCCGACCGTTTGCTTGATCTGGGTTTTGCCGACGAGCTGGAGCGCATTTTGCAATTGTTGCCTGAGCAGCGGCAAAACCTGTTTTTCTCGGCGACCTTTCCGCCTGCGGTGCAGACACTGGCGCACACGCTGCTGCACAACCCGCTGCGGGTGACGGTGCAGGCCGAGCCAGAAAGCGCGCCGGACATTGAGCAACGCGCCATTGCGGTTGATCGCGGGCAACGCACGCAATTGCTGCGCCACTTGATTCAACAGCACCATTGGAGCCGTGTACTGGTGTTTGTCGCCAGCAAGCACGCCGCCGAGATGGTGGCCGAAAAACTGCGCAAGGCGCGCATTCATGCGGAGGCGTTTCACGGTGATTTGAGCCAAGGCAAGCGCACGCAGGTATTGGCGGATTTCAAGGCTTCGCGTCTGAGCGTGGTGATTGCCACCGATGTGGCGGCGCGCGGTCTGGACATTGCGCAATTGCCGGTGGTGGTGAACTTTGACCTGCCGCGCTCGACGGTGGACTACACGCATCGCATTGGACGCACCGGGCGCGCGGGCGAATCGGGCGTGGCCTTGAGCTTTGTCAGCGCCGAGACCGAGGCGCATTTTCGCTTGATTGAAAAGCGCCAAGGCTTGAGTTTGCCGCTGGAGCAGATAGAGGGTTTCGAGCCTGTGCAGCTTACCCATGTGGCCGCGCCGTTGTCCGAGCAAGCCTTGCTTGACCGCGCCAATGGCGGCATCAAGGGCAAGCGTCCCAGCAAAAAAGACAAGTTACGGGCGGCGGCGCGTGAGCAA
>DYLI01000124.1:1245-4621 GCA_020722165.1 Halothiobacillus neapolitanus
CCGCACGCGCACGCTCTTGCCCTTGACCTTGCTGGCGTTGAGCTTGTGCATGGCTTCATGCGCAATTTCACGCTGCACCGCCACAAAGGTGGTGAATTCGGTCACGTTGATTTTGCCCACCTGCTCGCGGGCGTAGCCGGCATCAGCAGTCAGCGCGCCGAGCACATCGCCGGGGCGAATTTTTTCCTTGCGCCCGCCCTGAATCTGTAACGTGACCATCGGCGGGCGCAATGGGCCTGTCCCCGTGGGGTGCAATTCGTCGAGTGAATACCAGACCGATTCGCGCTGTTGATACTGCTCAATCCTGCCGACCGAGCCCATTTCGCTGCTGGAGGCCAGACTCAGCGCCAAACCCGATTCACCCGCGCGCCCGGTGCGGCCAATGCGGTGAATGTGAATCTCGGCATCGGGCGTGATATCCACATTAATCACCGCTTCCAGTTGCGTGATGTCGAGCCCACGTGAGGCCACGTCGGTCGCCACCAGTACCGAGCAACTGCGGTTGGCAAACTGTGCCAGCACCTGATCGCGCTCGCGTTGTTCCAGATCACCATGCAGCACCAAGGCGCTGAAACCCTGCTCTTGCAGCAAGGCGACCAGATCGTTGCATTGCTGCTTGGTGTTGCAAAACGCCAGCGTGCTGACCGGGCGAAAGTGATTCAGTAGCCGCTCGACCGTAGCCAGCCGGTTTTGGCGGGTCACTTCATAAAAACGTTGTTCAATCAGGCTCTCGGTGTGTTGCGCTTCAACTTTGATTTGTAGTGGGTCGCGCATGAATTCCTTGGCCAGCCGTTCGATACCTTCCGGGTACGTGGCGGAAAAAAGCAAGGTTTGCCGCCGTTTTGGGCAGTGTTCGATGACCTCGGCGATGTCATCAAAAAAGCCCATGTCCAGCATCCGATCGGCTTCGTCCAGCACCAGCGTATTGAGCGCGTCCAGTTGCAAATAGCCGCGTTGCAGATGATCCATCACGCGCCCTGGCGTGCCAACCGCGATATGCGCGCCGTGCTCCAGCGTGATGCGCTGACCGCGCAAGGGCACGCCGCCGCACAGGGTCACGACTTTGATATTTTCTTCGGCGCGCGCCAAGCGGCGAATTTCGATGGCGACCTGATCGGCCAGCTCGCGTGTGGGGCACAACACCAGCGCCTGCACCGCAAAACGGCGCGGGTTCAGGTTAGTCAGCAAGGCCAGAGTAAAGGCAGCGGTTTTGCCGCTGCCGGTTTTGGCCTGGGCAATAATGTCTTTGCCGAGCAAGGCGGCGGGCAGGGTCGCCGCCTGAATTGGGGTCATCTCCAGATAGCCCAGTTGCTGCAAGTTTTCGACAATGGCAGGGTTCAGCGCCAAGCTGGCAAAGCGGGTGCTGGACGATGTGGCGGCTTCAGCCGACTTGGGTTCAGGTGTGTTCATGTATTGATTGTAACCTTTGTTGATGGGTTGGCCGATGCAAGCGCCACAAAACCATCTTGCAGCTGCTATCCTTGCATCGTCATCCATCCCAAGAGACCGCCACATGAGTATCGCCCTGATTGTGTTCCTCGCCCTGCTGGGTGCATTGGTACTGTATAGCGTCCTGATTTACAACAACTTGGTTAGCCTGAAACACGCGGTGACCAAGGCCTGGGCGAATATCGACGTATTGCTCAAGCAGCGCCACGATGAGCTACCCAAGTTGGTGGAAACCTGCCGCCAATACATGAAGTTTGAGCAAGAAACCCTGGAGCGCGTCATTAGCGCGCGCAATCAAGTGCAAACCGCGCGCGAGTCACACAATATGCAGGGGCTCGGACAGGCCGAAAGCGTTTTGCGTCTGGGTCTGGGCAATCTGTTCGCGCTGGCTGAAGACTATCCCGAACTCAAGGCCGACCAGACCTTTCAGCATCTACAAACACGCATTTCCGGGCTGGAAAACGCCATCGCCGACCGCCGCGAGTTTTACAACGAAGCGGTCAACGCCAATAACGTGCGCATCGAACAATTCCCGGATGTGATTATTGCCAACAACTTTGGCTTCAAGGCCGCCGAGCTGCTGGAATTTTCCGAAGCCGAGAAAGCCGATGTGGATATGAAGGCTTTATTCACCTAAGCGCGGGCAAAACAGGCTTTGGATACAATCCTTTTTTGGGTATCAATCCTTGAAAAAAACCCCGAACAGGGGTTTTTTCTGTTGTTTATTTTCGGCGTTTTTATCGCTGGTTTTGTAGGCTTTCTGCGCTTGCAGGCGCGGCGGCGTTTAATGCAGGACACGCCCACCTCGCGCATCCGCTCGGCGGCGCAGGGCTATGTCGAGCTTGAGGGTTATGCCGCCGCCGCGTCTACGCCCTTGCTCTCGCCGCTGACCAATACGGAGTGTGTCTGGTATCGCATGCAGGTCGAAGAGCGCCAGACCAATCACAAGGGTGAGTCGGAGTGGAAAACCATTCGCAAGGGCACCAGCTCGCACCTGTTCCTGCTGGATGACAACACCGGCGAGTGCATCATCGACCCCGACAAAGCTATCGTTGAGCCTGCGCACAAGCGCGTCTGGACAAGGGGCGACTATCGCTATACCGAAGAGCTGATTCACCCCATGGAGCAGCTTTACGCCTTGGGTTGGCTGAAAAGTTACGATGGTGTGCAAAGCAGCCCGCATGATTGGATACGCGACGAGGTCATTGCCTGGAAATCCGACCCCGCCAAGCGCCAACAGTTTGATCTTGATGGCGACGGCGAGCTGAATACCGAAGAATTCGCCGCTCTGCGCGCCGAGGCGGAACGGGTCGCCCTCGCCGCCTACCATACCGAAATGCACGAGCGCAGTCTGGCTGGGCAAACCCACATGCTGAATGCGGGCGATCCGCAAGGCCGCCCGCTACTGATCTCGACCCACCCGCAACACAAGCTGGCTGCGCGCCTGAATCTGCACGCTTGGTTATGGCTGGCGGCTGCATTGGCTGCGTTGGGGTTGTTTGTGTATCTTGTCACTGACTATATCCCCTCGACCATACTGTAAAGACGATGAAAATTGCTACCTGGAACGTCAACTCGCTGCGCGTGCGCCTGCCGCATGTGCTCGACTGGCTCAAAACCGCCCAACCTGACGTGCTCGTGCTACAAGAAATCAAGCTGATTGATGCACTCTTTCCGCACGAGGCGCTGCGCGAGGTGGGTTATGAATGCACCGTGTCCGGCCAGCCGACTTACAACGGTGTGGCGGTGCTGGCGCGCCAGCCGATGACCGACATCGTGCGTGACATTCCCGGCTTCGACGACCCGCAACGCCGCGTTTTGGCAGTCACCATCGACGACGTGCGCGTGGTGAATTTGTACGTGGTCAACGGCGAGGCCGTGGGCTCGGAAAAATACGCCTACAAGCTGGCCTGGCTGGATGCGCTGA
>DYLI01000125.1 GCA_020722165.1 Halothiobacillus neapolitanus
TGCCTTCGGAGGGCAATACTCTATCCAGCTGAGCTACATCCGCGAGAGGGGTGGGAGGATAGCGTTTTTAGGCTTGTCTGTCACTTCGGTAGGGGGGTATGGTGTCCATTCGATTTGAGACGGGCGTGTTTACGACTCTGCCAAAAGGTGCATTTCGGCGAAAAGAATACAGCTTAAACGTGTGAGTTGCCCTGATGATGCGAGGCGTTATCGGCTAACGATTGTGCCGAGTGTGGGGCTTGCTTCGGCGATAATCGGGATGTCTACACGATAGTCACCCGTTGCTCAAAAGGTTATAGTGTAACGCCTTGTTCGTTTGATGGTTGTTTGGAGGTGGTGGTGCTTGAATCTTTAAAAATGACGCTGGATTTTGCCGTGATTGGCCTGCTTGGGCTGATGAGCGTGATGATGTTGGCGATGGCGATTGAGCGGTTTTTCTTTTATCGCACGCTTGATTTGGCGGCTTTTTCGCACCCGGACACTTTGAATATCGCGTTGACCCGCAACCTGACCTGGATTTATACGGTGGGGGCGAATGCGCCGTATGTCGGGCTTTTGGGTACGGTGCTGGGCATTTTGATGACGTTTTATGAAATGGGGCAGGGCGGGCAGGTGGATGTGAATCACATCATGCTTGGCCTGGCGCTGGCGCTCAAAGCCACGGCGGCGGGCTTGGTGGTGGCGATTCCGGCGATTGTGATTTACAACGGCCTGACGCGCAAAGTCGATGTGTTGATGGGCGAGTGGCGCGCTTTGAAAGGCGTTTAAGCGGATGAAAAAGTTCGATCAGATCAATGTCATTCCCTTTATCGACATCATGCTGGTGTTGCTGGCGATTGTGCTGACTACGGCGACGTTTATCGCGCAGGGGCGCATTCCGTTGAAGCTGCCCGAAACACAGCACGCCGCTGCGCCGCAGAATGATAAGCCGCTGGAAATCAGTATCGACGAGGCGCGCAAAGTCTATTTGGATGGTTCGGTGGTACACCTGTTGGCGCTTGAGCAGCGCTTGGGGCAGGCGAAGGTCGATCAGCCGATTGTGTTGCGTGTGGATGCCAGTGTGCCGTTTAACGATGTGGTTGCTGTGTTGGATATTTTGCAGAAATATCATTTGGATAAGCTGAGTATCGTGACGGTACGCAAGGGATGAAAACCCGTGGCAGGCATCGCGCATGGCTCGCTTGGGCGGTGTCGTTGCTGGTGCATGGCCTGTTGTTGGCTGCGCTGCTGTGGTGGCTGGGGGCTGTTACAAAGCCTGCCGAGCTTGTGGCGCGCGTGGTGCCGATGAGCTTGGCGATGCTGGTTGAGCCTGCGGCGAAACCGATGCCGCCTGCCGAGCCTGTGGCCATAGCGGAACCCGTGGCGGAACCCGTGGCCGCAGCCGTGCCCGCCAAAGTGGAATCGATTCCTGAGCCTATGACCGCGCAGGTGTTAACTAAGCCTAGGCCGCTTGCGCAACCCAAACCGACGCTCAAACCACCGCCACCGAAGCCGCAGGTAGAAAAGCCGCGCGTCAAGCACGAGGCCACCCGCCCAACCTTGCCTGCACCGAGCGAGCCGATAGCCGCAGCCACGCCCGCACCTGCCGCACCTGTCGAAATGCAAGCCACGCCCGTGCTTGCGCCCGTTGTGCCCGCGCCGATCGCGGCGGATGCGCAAGCCGATGCCGAGGCGGCGTACAAGGCACGGGTGCGGCAGGCGGTGGCCGAGCACAAGCACTATCCGAAGCTTGCGCGCCGTATGCAGGAGGAAGGGCGGGTGGTGGTGGAGTTTACGCTGGAGAGTTCCGGGGCGCTGGTTGCCGTGCGTATCAAGCAGGGTTCGGGTAGCGAGCTTCTGGACGAGGCCGCATTACAAGCCGTGCGCGATGCCGCGCCGTTTGCGCCGTTCCCCGAGGGCAGCACGCGCCAGCGTTGGGAATTTACCCTGCCGCTGAGTTTTATGCTCGACGCTTAAGAGTCGTCGCTTGGTTTTGCGCCAGCCCGATTAACACAAGGTCTGCTACCATGCGCGCATGAAAAATATGCCCCAACCCATTGAAGATGATGACCTTGACGATGCCTTGGCGACCGATGCCGAGCCTGTTGAGAATGAAGCCGTCGAGCCACTAAGCTCCACCGCCGTTTTGCCCGACGAAGCGCGCGGTATGCGCATGGATCAAGCCATTGCCCAAGCCTTTCCCGACTACTCGCGCTCGCGTCTGACGGCCTGGCTGAAAGACGGCAAAATCAGCGTCAACGGCGCAACCTGTGTGCCGCAACGCACCCCGGTCGAAGGCGGCGAAGTGGTCGAGCTGCTGGTCGAACCCGAGCGCCAGACCGAAGCCGCGCCGGAAAATATCGCGCTCAACGTGGTTTACAGCGATGAGCACATTATCGTCATCAATAAACCCGCTGGCCTTGTAGTGCATCCCGGTGCGGGCAATGCCAGCGGCACGCTGATGAACGCGCTGCTGTTCCACTTCCCCGAACTGCGCCTGTTGCCGCGTGCGGGCATTGTGCATCGTCTGGACAAAGACACCTCCGGCCTGTTGGTGATTGCGCGCTCCTTGCCTGCGCACAAAACCCTGATCGAAGCCCTGTCCGACCGCGACATGCACCGCGAATACATGGCCGTGGCGCAAGGTTTGCTCGTCGCAGGCGGCATGGTGGACTTGCCAATCGGCCGCCACCCGCGCGAGCGCACGCGCATGGCCGTCACCGAGACCGGGCGCGAAGCGATTACCCATTACCGCGTGGCCGAAAAATTCCGCCAGCACACCCTGTTGCGCGTGCAACTCGAAACCGGGCGTACCCACCAGATTCGCGTGCACATGTCGCACATCAAACTGCCGCTGGTCGGCGACCCCGATTACGGCGGTCGCCTGCGCCTGCCCAAAGGCGCATCGGTGGAGCTGGTCGAAACCCTGCGCGGTTTCCGTCGTCAGGCACTGCACGCCGCACGTCTGGAACTGGAACACCCCGCGACGGGTGAACTAATGGCTTGGGAAGCGCCGATTCCTGAGGACATGCAGGAATTGATTCTGTTGCTGCGTGAAGATTTGCGCCTGAATCCCGAGAAATAACGAATCATTCGGAATGCCTGTTCATCAATAACATATTGACTTGACTTGTTTTTACTTAAGCACAGTGTGATGTTATTCAAAACCTTAAATGCGGAGTCTGTTATGAGTCTCATACCTAAGCGTCTAAAAAATGAACCACTCATCGAAGCGATCTGGCAGGTGCAATTTGACAGTCCAGGCGCGGGTGATGTGCTTCCCGGTCTGATGTACGCATCACTAAAGAAGGCGCATCCGAATTTGATGCTGCATCGCTTGCCTGTGGCCGATATTCCGGCGATGGCGGCGCAGGTTGATCCAAATTTGAGATTTGCAGCGAAACTCCGTCTTGAGGAACCGAATGGTGCGTTCATCTGGCAGATCGGAGATCGTGTTGTTACGTTGAACTGCCGCAAGCCCTATGTGGGCTGGGCTGCTTTCCGCGCCGCGATTGTTTCACTGATTCAGATCATTGAAGAGAGTGGGGTTGTTTCTCAGCCGCAACGCCATTCGCTCCGCTATATCGACCTCTTGACCCTGGATGATGTTCCTGATGTATCAGCGCTTCAGCTTGATTTGAAGGTTGGTGAGTTCGAGGTGCGTAATTTCCCAATACAGATGCGAGTTGAACTGCCGGATGACCATTTAACCCATGTCCTCCAGATTGCCACGCCTGCCCAGGTGCAGTTGCAAGAAGGTGTTAGAACGGGAACCGTTGTCGATCTGGAGACGTTCAGCACGCAACTCACGATTGATTGGGAGGCTGTGCGCAGTGAAATTGATACCCTGCACGACTATTCAAAGCGGATGTTCTTTACGCATTTGTTAAGAGCCGAGGCTATCGAAAAATTACAGCCGGAGGATTGACGATGTTGGCTACTGCAATGGATATTGGATTGCCACCCTCTTGGAATGTGGCAGTCATGCAAATTCAAGTTGCTTCGATGCAAAAGGAGCCAAGCGATTCTCTCTTGGATCTTGGTCAGTTCCGCTATCAGGCTGGAAATGCGCAGACGACTGTCACAGCCAAGGCTTGGTGCAACGTGGCTCTACTCGGCTGGACACAACGTGAGGTACTCGAAACCTACCTTCGACTACAACCCTTTGCCGAGGATTGGGATGCGCCGGGCATGGAGGCTTACGATGAACTATAAGCGCGGCGATGTCGTCCTTGTTAGGTTTCCGAACTCTGATCTTAAAACTTACAAAAAGCGCCCGGCATTGATTGTCCAAGCAGATGCTTTAGTTACGGGTTTGCCGCAAAAAATTGTCGTATTGATTACCTCCAACTTAAGCCGCACTGGATCAACCCGCTTACATATCAAACAGGGTGATGTTGAGGGTCTCGCAATGGGGCTTCGTACGGATTCAGTTGTCGTAGCTGATAACTTGGCGACAGTGATGGAAAGGGAAATTGATAAAACAATCGGCCACTGCCCGATCATGCAAACCGTCGATAAGGCTCTTCAGGAGACGCTTGGTTTGAGTGCTGGATGAGAAAGTCAGCATGAAGTTTCGAGCCTTTGACCGCCGCCTACTCCTCATGCTCCCGCTGGGCTTCGCCTCCGGCCTGCCTTTGC
>DYLI01000126.1 GCA_020722165.1 Halothiobacillus neapolitanus
GTTTACGATCATTCCAAATGTCGCGTTGCGGAAAAAAACACGCCACCATCGCTTATGTAGCCCGGATGAAGCGCAGCGCAATCCGGGAAGGTTCGTGCTGTGTGCGAGGCTTGCCCCGGATTGACATCCGGGCTACGGCGTACCGAGATCACCAAGGGCTCAGATTGGTTCCAAGCGCGGTTTGGGCTTATCAGCCACGTTATCGCGCAAATAGACGGGCTGAGCCTGCGCAGCGGATAGCCAACCATGCTGCATGACCTGATGCGCGGCGATTAAAGCCACATCGTACGCACGCGGTAATAACTCATGATCCACGGCACGCAGCACGGCCGCAAAACGCGGTAAAAGCGCATCGGCATAGGCTGACCAGCCTGAGCCCGCCGCAAACCAATCCATCGTTTCTGGAATGGGCGCATTCGCAGGAGCAAGCACGCATTCCGCCATGCCCTCCGGCTGAATATTGCCCTCGCCCAGCACATGCCACGCGCCCCAGTACACCTCGTGCATGCGCGCATCCAAAGCAGTCAACACCCTGCCCGCCCCATGCAGCCGCCACACGCCATGCGCCAGCGCCGCAAGGCTGGAGACGGGCATCACGGGCAGGTTTGCACCCAAAGCCAGCCCCTGAGTGACCCCGGCGGCAATGCGCAGCCCCGTAAATGCACCCGGCCCACGCGCAAAGGCAATCCCATCCAAATCGGACAATTCGAGCCCACCCTTAGCCAGTACGCGTTGCACCATCGGCAAAATCATCTGGGTATGTTCACGCGGCGTAAGTGCGTAGTCTTCGATCACGCGCCCATCCAGCAATAACGCGGCAGAACAAGCTTCGGTCGAAGTATCAAGCGCGAGAATCTTCAATTTGTTAAACCTTGGGCTTGCGTTTAATACCAAAAATCACCAGGGAATGATCGGTCATTTCAAAATCATGCTCTGCGGCAATCTTTTGGATGCGCTCAAAAATCACCGGGTCATGAAACTCCTCCACCAGGCCAGTTTTCACACAAACGATGTGGTCGTGTTCGCCTTTGGAGATCAGCTCGAACACCGCCTTGCCACCTTCAAACTGGTGACGGCAGACAATACCTGCGGCTTCAAATTGGGTGAGCACGCGGTACACCGTGGCAAGACCGATGTCCTCGTCCTTATCCAGCAACAAGCGATAAATATCTTCCGCCGAGAGGTGTTGGTCGGCGTGCTGCTCAAGCAACTCAAGAATACGCACACGCGGCAGGGTCACTTTCAACCCCGCTTTTTTCAGATCATTTGCTTCCACAACAGCTTCCTTAACGCTTTAAATGAGGCTATACGCACGCTGCACCCACTAACTCACGCGGAAATAGTAGATACAAATCAACTTGGCGTGTATTTTAGCGCGGATATCTTCCATCATCGTTACACAACACCATGCAACACGCACGCACTCTCCTGCTTTCTGCCGCTCTTCCCTTTTTATTGAGCGCCTGCGCCACCAGTTCCTGGCCGACTTTTCTACAGCCTTACCAAATGGACATCAACCAAGGCAACATCATTGAAAACGACCGAATGGCGCAACTCAAGCTCGGCATGAGCAAAGAACAAGTGCGTTTTTTACTCGGCAGCCCGATGCTCGACGATATGTTCCACGCCAACCGCTGGGACTACATCTATTTCCAAAAAGCAGGCAAGGACGCACCGGTGCAGCGCAAATTTGCCATGTTTTTTGATGCGGATGGCAAATTGGAACGCTCCGAGCCGCCATTGAACGAGCTTTCTACGCTGCCTTTGAACACGCTTTAATAAAGGCTCATAGTTCGCTGAGGTGGGGGCGAACAGAAAATTAGGCTTAAACCTGCTTTATTCAAGCCGACTCTGTGGCCAAAAATGAATTATTTAGCCGCCACCCTTCTTGAGCTTCTTGCCCTCTTCGGCGCGTTTCTGACGCACGGCTTTCGGGTCGGCAATCAGCGGGCGATAAATTTCAACCCGATCACCCTCGCGTAACTCGCGCTGCGGCGGCACGACTTTAGCAAAAATGCCTAACTTGCTGGCACTTAAATCCAGCTCAGGATAGTGCTCAAGCACGCCCGAACGCCGCACGGCCTGTTCAGCCGTCGTTCCTATAGGAACCTTGAGACGCAACAGCGTTTGCCGCTCCGGCAAGGCATAGGCCACTTCGACCTCAATCATTTCAGTAGCCGATCGTTCAAACTCGACGACCATACACTTGCTCCGCTCGGCGTTGGAATGAGCGCACCATTTCACCCGTCACCGTGGTAAATATTGGACCCACGGCAAACTCAATCAACTTGTTGGTAAATTGAAATTCAAGATCCAGGCTGATTTTACTGCCGCGCTCACCGATGGGATCAAAACGCCAGAAACCGTGAAGATGCTTAAATGGCCCATCGACCAGGCGCATTTCAATCATTTTGTCCGCTTGCAAAAAATTGTGTGTGCTAAAGGTCTTGCGCAGCGCACCCTTGCTGATGGTGACGCTGGCAATGACTTCATCCGCCGTTTTTTGCACTCGCGTTGAGTGGCTGCACCAAGGCAAAAAATCCTTGTAATCTTCCACGGCACCGACCAGCACAAACATTTCATGCGCCGAATACGGCACGATGGCCTCGCGATGCAAACGGCTCATCCCAAAAGCCCCAAACCGTAAACAAAGATAATCACAATGCCTAAAGGCGCAACGTAGCGCGTCAGAGCTCGCCACACGGCATACATGCGTGGCGACAGCCCCAACTCGGCAAAACTCGTTTCCCGCCGCATCATCCAGGTGGCAAAAATCGCAATCAACAACCCACCGAGCGGCAGCATGATGTTCGAGGTCGTAAAGTCCAGCAGTTCAAAAAACGTCTTGCCGAACATTTTGAACTCGTTCCAATAGTTAAAGGACAACACACTGGCGATACCGAGCAACCACGCGCCTAGCCCCAGCCAAATACCCGCCTTCACCCGCGTCCAGCCGCGCTTTTCCACCAGATGCGCGACCGCAGGCTCAATCATCGAAATCGAAGACGTCCACGCGGCCAGCGTTAACAAGGCAAAAAATAAGGTGCCGACCAGCACACCCAAGGGCATTTGGCCAAAAGCAATCGGCAGCGTTTGGAACACCAACCCAGGCCCAGCCGCAGGCTCTAAACCATTGGCAAACACTACCGGATAAATCGCCAAACCCGCCAACAGGGCAATCGTCGTATCTGCCGCCACCACAAACAACGCCGTTTGCGTAATCGACACCTTCTCAGGCATGTACGAGCCATAAGCCATAATCAACCCCATGCCGATACTCAGGGTAAAAAACGAATGCCCCAGTGCCACGACGACCGAGTTGGCCGTAAGCTTGCTGAAGTCAGGGGTAAACATATAACTAAAGGCTTCTACAAAATGCCCCGTGCTCATGCCGTAGCCGACAAGTAGCAGCAAAATCACAAACAAGGCCGGCATCAGCAGAACCGTAAAGGCCTCGAGCCCGGCGCGCACTCCACGCACGACAACCAGCATGGTGATGAGCATGGCAAGGCTGTGCCAAAACAACAGCTCCATCGGATCGGCCTTAAATGCCTCGAACATGGATTTCAAAGCCGCACCATCCAGACCGTGAAAGCTTCCGGTCATGGCACGCTCTACATACGCCATGGCCCAACCCATGATGACGCTGTAATAACTCAAAATCAGAAACCCGGCCACCACCCCCATCCAGCCAAGATATTTCCACGCAGGCGCAGCGCTTTCTTCTTCCGCTAATACGGCCATGCCCTGCACTGGACTGCGCCGCGCACGCCGTCCCAACATCACTTCTGCAATAAAAATCGGCGTTGCCACCAACAGGATGCAAGCGAGGTAGAGCATGACAAATGCACCGCCACCGTTTTGCCCCATGATGTAGGGAAATTTCCAGATATTACCTAACCCGACCGCCGCACCTGTGGCGGCTAGAATAAACGCCCAACGAGACGACCATTGGCCATGGATAGAGATGCGCTTGGTTTGTGACATGGGTTGAGCTACTCAGCAAGGGGTTCATCAAAGCTTAATGGTAAGATGCGCGCCCCCGAATGAATAGACCCGGCTTGAATGCCACACGCAAAGCCCACACTAAAAGATCATGGCAAAAGATAAAAAAAGCACCCAAGGCTCCTCCACTGTCGCCCTCAACAAAAAAGCGAAGCATGATTTCGCGTTTGAGGAACGCTATGAGGCGGGTATCGTGCTGCAAGGATGGGAAGTCAAAGCTATTCGCGATGGAAAAATTCAAATTACCGATAGCTACGTGCTACTGAAAAACGGTGAAGCGTTTTTATTTGGCGCGCAAATCTCGCCGCTGCTGTCCGCGTCCACCCATGTCAAACCTGACCCCACCGCCACCCGCAAGCTGTTGCTGCACCGCAAAGAAATTGGTGAACTCATTGGCGCTGTGGAACGCAAAGGCTTCGCGCTCATTCCACTCGCCATGTATTGGAAGGGCAGCCGCCTCAAGGTCGAGGTCGGCTTGGGCAAAGGTAAAAAGGAATTCGACAAGCGCGCCACAGAAAAGGAACGTGATTGGGAGCGTGAGAAAGGACGCATCATGCGGCATAGCGT
>DYLI01000127.1 GCA_020722165.1 Halothiobacillus neapolitanus
TCCGGGAGCAACTGCGACCATTACAAGGCTTGCCCCGGATTAGCGTCCGGGTTACATGGCCTACTCCATTCAATTTTTGTAATAAAAACAAGCAGCGCCAGGCTACTTCCTCTAAAATCCGCCTATTCCATTTTTCAACGAGACCACATCATGCGCCAACTAACCTACCCCGGCTACGACAACGACCAATGGGGCGGCTTTACCGAAATTGGCCGCATTATCCGCGACGGCAAGGTGTTTGGTTTAATCCCCGATGATGAACAATGCAAGGATTGGCCACGCCACAGGCTGGAAAAACTTTGGGAAGATGTCACCAACAAATGGGACGAATTCAGCGCCATGCCCGGCAACCTGCCGCCCGAGTTGCGCGAAAAACACGCCGGCATCCACGCCATAGCCCTTGAAAAAGCCAAAAGCATGGGTTGGACACCAGAGGACTGGCTTACTGCTAGCGATTTTGACGGCTGGATCAAGGAAGAAGATTTGGATTCCGTCATCCCACCCGAATGGCTGGAGCAGTCGGAGCGTCATCGCTGAGTTCAGCAACTCGCAGCAAAAAAAAAGCCGACATCTGTCGGCTTTGTTGTATGGATGACACCCGCCCCACCGGGCGCGACAGCTACTTGGTCAAGGCCGCAAACAACTGCGGCAGCTTTTCCGGTAGTCTTTGCACATTATCAATCACCGTAAACTGACGCTCGCCAAAAATACGCGACACGTAGGCATCGGCGTGCGGGTCGAGGGTAATGCAGTAGGTCGAGATACCATCACGCTTCAGCTCGTCCACCGCGTTTTTGGCATCGAAGCGCAGGTGTTGCGGATCGTCCACATCCACATCCGCCGGTTCACCGTCGGTAATCACCAGCATCAGCTTTTTCTGCGCTTGTTGCTTGTTCAAATGCCGCCCGGCATGGCGCAAAGCCGCGCCCATGCGCGTAGAAAGCTGACCGCTCATGCCCGCGAGACGTGATTGAGCGTTTTCGTCCCAAGCCTCGAAAAAGTCCTTGAAGCGGTAATACTGCACATCATGGCGGCTGTCGGAGGCAAAACCATGCACGGCGAAGCGATCGCCAATGCCGTCAATCGCCCAGGCCAACAAGGTGGTGGCCTCCTTGGTGAGTTGCAGCACGCTTTTATCCGAGCCGCGCACCATGTCGTTGGTCGATTGCGACAAGTCCATCAGCACCATCACCGCCACATCGCGCTGTTTTTGAATGCGGCGCAAATGCACGCGATCATCGGGCGTGAAGCCCATGCGATAGTCCACCATCGAGCGAATCGCCGCATCCAGATCAAGGTCGTCGCCCTCGGCCTGCTTGCGTTCGATCACTAGCCCACGCGGCTGCATCATGTCGATAATGTGCTTGAGGCGCGTCGCCACGCCCTTGTGCTCACGCAGGATGCGGTCGATCTCGTCCTTGTCACCTCGCGGCAGGCGGCGTTCGTACACCGTGGTCCAGTCGGGACGATGGACCTGCACCTGGTAGTCCCACTCGTGGTAGTGGAACGGCCCCAAAATCGGTTCCTTGCCTTCCATCTGGTTGAAGCTGACACCCTCGTCTTCATAAGGGAACAGCTCGGTGGAAAGCACCAGAATCTCGCCATCGTCTTCCATGTCGCCAGTCATTTCGGAGTCGATGGCATCGACGAATTCCATCAGACCGACATGACGACGCGCCGCACGCTGGCTGGCTGGCGTGTAATCGCTACCGTTGCCCTCCCAATCCAGCTCGGCAAATTCCCAGATGAAACGGTTGTCGTCACGATACACCACCGGCAAGCCCTGCATGGTGGCCGAAGAAATGCGCGCCTGAATCGCTTGCGTGGCTTGGCCGCAATAGGTCACACCCAAGTCCCAGGCCAGTTGGTTGTCATCTGGCCGCTTGGTCATTTCGGCATGGAAGCGCTCAATCCACTGGCGGCGACGCGGCTCAATCGGGTCGTAATCCGGGTCGAGCAGACCACGCGACAGGCAGAGCAAATCGTGGATAAATTCATCCACACCCGGCGGGCAGGCGGAAGGTTCCATCAAGGGATGCAGCGACATCCACAACTGACGCAAACCGGGGAAGTCACGGATAGCGCGCTCTTCCACGCGCGCATCTTCAAATACCGCCACCACCAAACGCTGGAGCTGATTCAGGTTATCCGCCTGAATCGCCGCCGTGGTGTAGACGATATGCGCGGCGGCGTGCGCCCCGGTGGCGCGATAGACCTCCATGCCGGCGCGACCTTCATAGTCGTCGTAGGCATCCGGCACGAACACCGCGCCTTTTTCGATATAGGGTTTATAGCCGTCTTTTGACTCGTAATCACCGGAGGTCGGGCGCAGATAAAACTCACGGTTCCAAAAGGCGCGCAAATACATTTGCAGCTTGCGCTGTGCGTCGATAAACAGAATGCCGCGCCGCTCGCGCTGCATCACGCTCATGGCATCGGAGGATTGCAGCGAGAAATAGGCAATCTGGCCATTGAAATCGCGGCGGTAGGTTTCCGCACCGTACATCACCCAACGGCGCAGACCGCCCAGGGTGAGCTTGCTCAATAGCTCGTCCACATGATCGAGCATGGGACGCAAACCGCGTGGCGCAAGGCCGACCATGCGTTCAATCAGGTTCAAATAGCCTTTGAACACCGCAATATCACCCAAGCGCCGCG
The DNA here is from genome assembly GCA_020722165.1 of Halothiobacillus neapolitanus. Taxonomy (GTDB): domain Bacteria; phylum Pseudomonadota; class Gammaproteobacteria; order Halothiobacillales; family Halothiobacillaceae; genus Thiofaba. The sequence goes on from DYLI01000127.1 coordinate 2,659, forward strand.
CCGCCGTGGGCAGGCTGGCAAACAACAGCGCCAGCACTGCGCCAGAAGTTTGCGACGAGAGCTTGAGCACGCTGTAGACGGTTTCGCCCACCGCATCTTCGCCGATTTCGCGCACCACTTCCGGCATTTCTTCGAGGAAGGCGATGATGACATCTTCGCCCTTGCCCGAATTGCACAGTGCGTTCGCGCCATCCAGATAGGTTTTCAGGCCACTGGGCGACATGACCCGCTGCGCTTCACCAAAACTGTGCTCCAGCGTATCGCGCACACGCTGCGATTTCTGCGCGCAGGCGAACCCGGCGATGAATTCATTGAGGTCGATGGACATGATGGAGTCCTCTTAAAATCTTTTTTGCCACAGAGCACACAGAGAGCGCAGAGGTTTTGTGGCTAACTGAACGTGCAGTCCAATGCAAGTCTCAGCGCAGCGTGATGAGTTTCTGCCGGAGCCACGCTTCAGCTACAGCGCCTTAATGACTCTCTGTGATCTCTGTGGCTAACATTTTCTAGGCATAGTCGATTCAGTTAAAAAACGTATGAATCGTGGCATCCAACGTGTCGCGGATATCCGCATCGTCGGTAATCGGGCTGACCATGGCCATGCGGCAGGCTTTGCGCGGGTCAACGCCTTTGGCAATCATTTTTCCAGCGTAAATGCACAAACGGGTCGAGATACCTTCATCCAGACCATGGCCTTTCAAGTTGCGTGCGCGCTGGGCAATCTGCACCAGTTTTTCAGCCGTGGCGGCATCCACACCGGCTTCTTTGCCGATAACCTTGGCTTCGACTAACGCTTCGGGATAGTCAAAATCCAGCCCGGCAAAACGCTGTTTGGTGGACTGCTTCAAATCCTTCATCAAGTTCTGGTAGCCGGGGTTGTAGGAAATGACCAACTGGAAATCCGGGTGTGCCTCAATCAGCTCGCCCTTTTTGTCCAACGGCAAGGTGCGGCGATGGTCGGTCAGCGGGTGAATCACCACCGTGGTGTCCTGACGCGCTTCGACGATTTCATCCAGATAGCAAATCGCACCCAAACGCGCCGCCGTGGTCAGCGGGCCGTCCTGCCAGCGCGTGCCATCCTTGTCCAGCAACCAGCGACCAACCAAATCTGCCGCCGTCATGTCTTCGTTACAGGCCACGGTAATCAGCGGCTTGCCCAGACGATGTGCCATGTGCTCGACAAAACGCGATTTACCGCAGCCCGTTGGGCCCTTGAGCATCACCGGCAAACGATTGTCGTAGGCGGCTTCGTACAAGGCGATCTCATCGGTCTGCGACTCGTAGTAAGGCTCTTTGCTGATGCGGTATTGGGCGAGTAAATCGGTCATGGTTGTATCCTCGTGTTAAGACAAATGGACAAATGCACTGCCGGATGGGCTTGAAAAAAACTCATTCGGCAGTACAAAAAAACCCCGGTCATTTCTGCCGGGGCGTGTACCGGCTCTTGCCAAGAAGAGCCGCAACAGCAAGCGGGCAGTCGCTTACTTGGTGTCACCGCGATAGATCACCATCGACGCACCCTGAGATTGGCTCAGGTTGTTGTAGCCGATCAAGCGAACGTGGTTGCCAGGGTTGGCATCATGGCAAGCCTTGCATTCAGCCAATACGACATCAACGTCGGTTTCGCCGAACAGTGGCAGCTTCCACATGTACCAGTAGTTATCCATCAGGTACTGGGGTTCGGTGTGTTCGACCGCCGGGTTCCAGCCTTTGGAGATGATGTACTCAACTTGCTTGCGGATGTCCGCATCGCTCATTGCGGGCAGGTAAGAGAAGGTCTCGAACTTGCGGCTGGCCGGGTCAGAAACGCGGCTCTTGTAATCTAAAACTTGGCTCATACTTC
>DYLI01000009.1:0-1272 GCA_020722165.1 Halothiobacillus neapolitanus
TGGGCTTTGAGGTCATCCCTTCGGCGGCTAATTTCGTGTTTGCGCGTCATTCTGCGCATGATGCGGCGTTGCTTGCCGCTGGCCTGCGTGACTACGGCGTGATCGTGCGTCATTTCAACAAGCCACGCATTGAGCAATACCTGCGCATTACTATCGGCACGCCACAGCAAAATCAGGCGCTGCTCGATGCACTGAATAAGGTGCTGCGCGCATGATGCTCGTGCATGACATCCCGCAACTTCGTCGTAGTGTGCGCGAGTTGCGCCAGAGCGGGGCGGGGCGCATTGCCTTTGTGCCGACCATGGGCGCGCTGCACGCGGGGCATTTGGCGCTGGTTAAGGCGGCGCGTCAGCAGGCGGATGCGGTGGTCGTGAGTATTTTCGTCAACCCGCTGCAATTTGGCGCGGGTGAAGATTTCAGCCGTTATCCGCGTGATGCGGCGCGGGATGCGGCCTTGCTCGAGTCGGTGGGGGCGGATGTGTTGTTTTTGCCAACCGAGGCAATGCTTTTTCCGCAAGGGCAGGCGGCGCAGACTCGCGTGGAAGTTCCCGGCCTGTCGAATGTTTTATGCGGTGCGGTACGTACAGGTCATTTTGCCGGTGTGACCACGATTGTGAGCAAGCTGTTTAACCTAGTGCAGCCGGATGTGGCCGTATTTGGCGAGAAGGACTTTCAGCAGCTCGCGATCATTCGGCGCATGACTTCGGATTTGAATTTCAATGTCGAGATTGTGGGGCAAACGACCGAGCGAGAAGCCGATGGTTTGGCCATGAGCTCGCGTAATGCTTTTCTCAGCGTCGATGAGCGCCAACATGCCCCTGCGCTGTATGCCACGCTCAAGCTTATGGCGGAGCAGCTTCGTGCGGGACGTTGCGATTATGAGCGTCTGCAAGCCGAAGGCCGCGCCTCGCTTTTAATGTCGGGACTGGTACCGGATTACGTTGCTATTCGCCGCGTCGAAGATTTGGCCGAGCCAAGCTCAGCGCAAGATGCTCTTGTAGTGCTGGTTGCAGCGCGTTTGGGGCAAACGCGCTTAATCGACAATATCCGGGTTTAAGGATGAATTTGGTCGAAGTTACCGGTTCAATCGCGGCATTTTTCACCACGATAGCTTTTGTGCCGCAGGTGATTCAAACATGGAAAAGCAAACATGCCCGCGATCTCTCGTTGGGCATGTTTTTAATGTTTACCACCGGCGTGCTGTTGTGGCTGGTGTACGGTGTGCTAATCGAGTCTTGGCCGATTGTTATTGCCAATACCATCACGGCGGGT
>DYLI01000009.1:1372-3057 GCA_020722165.1 Halothiobacillus neapolitanus
AAATCCGAGGGGCGCGAGACGTGGAATGCGCCTGATGTGATGAACAGGATGTGATCGGTGTTAATCATGCCAATCTTGGTGGTGACTGTGCTGCCTTCGATGAGCGGGAGCAGGTCGCGTTGCACGCCTTCGCGGGAGACATCGCTACCGCTGTATTCGCCCTTGCGGCAGATTTTGTCGATTTCGTCGATAAACACGATGCCGCGTTGCTCGACCATTTGTACCGCTTCGGCTTTCAGTTCGTCGTCATTCACCCGGCGGGCGGCTTCATCTTCGGTTAGTACACGCAAGGCTTCATCCACGCGCATTTTCTTGCGCTGGGTTTTGCCCGTGCTCATATTTTGGAACATGCCTTTGAGCTGGCTGGCCATGTCCTCCATGCCGGGTGGGGCGAAAATCTCCATGCCGGGGCGTGCGGCATCAAGTTCGACTTCAACCTCTTTGTCATTCAGGCTGCCATCGCGCAGCTTTTGGCGGAATTTTTCACGCGTGTTGCTGTAGGCTTTTTCGGTGTGGCTGTCCTGTTCCCATGCGCCGGTTTCCTGCCCCAGATCACGCGGCGGCGGTAACAAGGCATCCAGCACGCGCTCTTCGGCGGCCTCAAGGGCCTTTTCGCGCACCTTGGCTTGCGCACTCACGCGCAGCATTTTCATGCCGACTTCGGCCAGATCGCGGATGATGCTTTCCACATCACGCCCGACGTAGCCCACTTCGGTGAACTTGGTAGCTTCGATTTTCAGAAACGGCGCTTCGGCCAGTTTGGCCAGACGGCGCGCAATTTCAGTCTTGCCCACGCCGGTCGGCCCAATCATCAGAATGTTTTTTGGGGTGATTTCCGTGCGCATCGGCTCGGCCACGTTTTGGCGACGCCAGCGGTTGCGCAGGGCAATGGCGACGGCGCGTTTGGCATCTTTTTGGCCGACGATGTGTTTATCCAGTTCGGCAACAATTTCTGCGGGGGTGAGTGTGGTCATGGGGGGTTCTCTACTTATTCTCGCCTAAGGCTTCAATGGTGAAATTGCGGTTGGTGTACACGCAGGTTTCCGCCGCAATCCCTAGCGAGGCTTCGACGATTTCGCGCGCGCTCAGCGAGGAATGTTGCAGCAGGGCGCGTGCGGAGGATTGGGCATAGGCACCGCCGGAGCCGATGGCAAGCAAGTCGTGTTCAGGTTCGAGCACGTCGCCGAGGCCGGAGATGGTCAGCATGCTCTCCTTGTCCGCCACGATCAGCATGGCTTCCAGACGGCGCATGGCGCGGTCGGTGCGCCAGTCTTTGGCGAGTTCGACCGCCGAGCGCAGCAGATTGCCGCCGTGTTTGACCAGTTTGTCTTCAAAACGCTCGAACAGGGTAAACGCATCCGCCGTGCCGCCCGCAAATCCTGCAATCACGCGGCCTTCATATAGTCGGCGCACTTTGCGTGCATTGCCTTTGACGATGGTCGCACCGAGCGAAACCTGGCCGTCGCCGCCGATCACGGTTTCGCCGTTGCGGCGTACGCAGAGGATGGTGGTGCCGTGGTAGCTTTCCATGAATTATTTTCCCGCAGTTAACGTGTCGTAAGAGAGTAGGGGCAGATTGTAAGCTTGCAAGACCATGCGGCGCGATGGCGTGTTAACGCGCTATCATGACGGCATTATTTTGTGTGGAAGTGCTTTGTGAGCCAATTTGTATTTTTTGCCAGTGC
>DYLI01000009.1:3157-8596 GCA_020722165.1 Halothiobacillus neapolitanus
GGCATTATTTTGTGTGGAAGTGCTTTGTGAGCCAATTTGTATTTTTTGCCAGTGCTGCCAAGGGTCTGGTGTCTGTGGTGGCTGAAGAATTGCGTGCGCTTGGGGCGAGCGAGTTGCGCGAGCATCCGGCGGGGGTGCATTTTTCGGGTGATATGGCGTTTGGTTATCGTGCTTGCTTGTGGCTGCGCGCCGCCAGCCGGGTGTTGGTGGAGATTGCGCAGATTGATGCCGAGGATGCCGAGCGCATGTTTGGCGAGGTGCATCGTCTGGATTGGCAACGTTGGTTGAACCCGGCCAAAAGTTTTGCCGTGAGTTTTCATGGTGGTAACGAGAACATCAACAACACCGGTTTTGGCGCGCAAAAGGTCAAGGATGCGATTGTGGATGCGTTTTTTGAGCGCCATAGTCGCCGTCCGCTGGTGGAGCCGCAACGCCCCGATCAGGTGGTGCATGTGCATTTATCCGGGGCGAAGGCGCGTGTTTCGCTGGATTTGATTGGTGGCGAGGCCTTGCATCAGCGCGGTTACCGTGTGGAAGCGGGGGATGCGCCCCTGCGCGAGACACTGGCTGCGGGGCTGTTGTGGCGTGCCGGTTGGCCAGCCATAGCCAAGGCGGGTGGCGGCTTTGTCGATCCGATGTGCGGCTCGGGCACGGTGCTGATTGAAGCGGGCTGGATGGCGGGCGATATTGCGCCGGGCATTTTGCGTAAAGCTTGGGCCTTGCAGCATTGGCCGCAGCATGAGGCTGACGTATGGGCGACGCTGCAAGAGGAGATGCGAAATCGTGCCGATGTCGGTTTGGAGCAGTTGCCGCTGATGCTGGGATTTGATCGGGATGCTCGCATCATCCCCGTGGCGCAGGCGAATTTGGAGCGCGCCGGGCTGGATGAGTTTGTGCATGTCATGCAGGGGCGGGTGGAGGACTTGCACCTGCCGGAAGAGTTGCCTGAACACGGTTTGATGTTGACCAATCCGCCGTATGGCGAGCGTCTGGGTGATGTGAGTGCTATGCCTGCGCTTTATGCCGCTTTGGGCGAAAGCATGCGCCGCGAATTGCTGGGTTGGGAGGCGGCCATGATTCTGCCGAAAGAGGCCGAATCATGGCATCTCGGCTGGCGTGCTTTTAGAGCGCATGAGGTGCTGAATGGGCCGATTGAGTGCCGCCTGTTGCGTTTTCATTTGCAGGACGATCAACGCCTGACACCACGCGTGCAGGATGATGGCTCGGCGGCGCGCTTGGTGCGTGCCTGTGCTGCGATGGCCGAGTCCAATGGCGCACAAATGGTGGCCAACCGCGTGCGCAAGAATTTAAAAGAGTTTACGCGCTGGGCGGCGCAGGAGGGCGTGAGCTGCTACCGTGTCTACGATGCCGATATGCCCGAGTATTCACAGGCGATTGATTTGTATCATGATCTGGATGGCAAGTGCTGGGTGAATGTGCAGGAATACGCCGCTCCGGCGCAGGTGTCGCAAGAGGATGCGCGCCGTCGTTTGCGCGAAACCATGTCGGTGTTGCCGGAGGTGTTGCAGGTCGAGCCGGAGCAGATTTTCCTGCGCATTCGTGAGCGTCAACGCGGCGAGTCGCAGTATGAAAAACAGGATGAGCGCGGTGTTTTTCATAAGGTGCGCGAGGGTGCGGCCACTGTTTTGGTGAATTTCACCGATTATCTGGATACTGGCTTGTTTCTCGATCATCGCGTTACCCGTGCGTGGTTGGGGGAATGGGCGCAGGGCAAGGACTGCCTGAATCTGTTTTGTTACACCGGCGTGGCTAGTGTGCAGATGGGTCTTGGTGGTGCGCGTTCCACGACTTCAGTGGATATGTCGCGCACCTATCTTGAATGGGCGCGGCGTAATTTGGAATTGAATACTCTGAGTAAAACCAGGCATCATCTGATTCAAGCCGATTGCCTCGCCTGGATGGATGAAGCGGCGCAGGCGCGTGAGCAGTTTGATTTGATTTTTCTCGATCCGCCGAGTTTTTCCAGCTCAAAAAGAATGCAGGGGACTTTGGATATTCAACGTGACCATGTGCCGATGTTGCGTCAGGCTTTACGCCTGTTGCGCAAGGGTGGAAAACTGGTGTTTTCCAATAACATGCAGCGCTTCAAGTTGGATATGGCGGCATTGGATGATCTGGTCATCGAGGACGTAAGCAAGGCTTCGATTCCGCGTGATTTTGCACGCAATCCGCGCATTCATCAGTGCTGGGTACTTGCCTTCAAGTCGTGAATAGGCATAATGCCAAGAGTCCAAAAAACATGTGAGAATCGCTTGAAACAAAGTAGTGCACTGTCCCCAATGCGGACGTCTTTCATTTTCAGTCCCATCTCTCGTCGGGCTGGCGTTTTTCTACCCCTGCTTGCTTTAGGCGTTGTACTGAGTTTGACCTCGGGCTGTTCCATGGTGAGCGAGAAGAAAGCTTCGGTATCTGATAGTTATTACCCAGCGCCTTTACAAGAAAAATCAGCGGCTTCACCGCAGGCTGCCAAGGCTTTGGATATTGCGCTTAAGCAGCGCGGTGTTGATTATCGCCCTGGCGGCGACAACCCCAATCAGGGGTTTGATTGCAGCGGTTTGGTGAATTTTTCCTACCAAGCTGCGGGGGTGAATCTTCCACGCGATTCGCGCAGCATGTATTCATTTACAACCCGCGTGGCGAGCTCTGATTTGCGCCCGGGGGATTTAGTGTTTTTCCGTCAGCGCTCTTCAGACATCAGTCATGTGGGTCTTTACGTTGGTAGTGGTCAGTTTGTCCATGCGCCTTCATCGGGCAAAGATGTTGAAATAACTAGTTTGAGCAATGTTTACTGGAAAAAGCGTTATGTTGGTGCAGGGCGAGTTTAGCTGAACGCTGTAGCAACGGACTAACGGCTAAAAAAGGGCTCTTTGCCCTTTTTTTGTGTCTGCGGCTCGAACAGGCTCAATCTGTTGAATGCCACAGTGCAATATCGCATCGGCCAAACGGGCTTGTATGCTTTGCCCAATGCGCAAGCCCTGGCTTTGCGTAATGAGTGCCCTATTGGCATGTTCAAGAATCGCATAACCGCGTGATAGCGTCGCCAAAGGGCTAAGAATATGCAGGCGTGCGCCGAGTTGTTGCAGGTTTGCCTGCTGTGCGATTAGAGCGCGTTCATTCTGGAAGCGAATGCTTTTGTGCAGAGTGAGAATTCGAGCGCTCAACAGCCTGATTTTGTGTTCGGGATGACGATTAAATAGGCGTTGGCGCAGTGCATTCAGATGGTGGCTGCGTTCTGTGGCTAAACGTGTCTGCGCACCGGCGAGGCGCGCGACCAGGCTCTGCAAGCGCTCATTCATCCGCCCCAGTCGTTGGCGTGGGTGATTGTTTTTGAGCTGGCGCGCGAGATTGTCCAGGTGAATCGTGCGTGTTTCCATGCGATGGCGCATGTGGCGTTGCAGCCGTGCGCCGCTTATGTCCAGTTGCTCAAGCAGAGCCTGTACATCAGGAACCGCCAGCGCGGCGGCGGCGCTCGGCGTGGGCGCGCGTGCATCCGCGACAAAATCGGCAATGCTGAAGTCGGTTTCATGCCCTACGCCACTAATCACGGGAATGGCACTGGCATGAATGGCGCGAGCCAAGGCTTCATCGTTAAACGCCTGCAAGTCTTCCAGCGAGCCACCACCGCGCACCAGCAATAGAACATCACATTGCTGTTCCTGATTTGCCCGCTGGAGAGCTGCGATAAGTTCAGTGGCCGCAAGCGCACCTTGCACGCTGCTGGCATAAATACGCAGTGGAATCAGCGGAAAACGCCGCGCCAGCACATGCAGCACATCTTGCACCGCTGCGCCGCTTGGCGAGGTGATAATGCCGATGCGGCGCGGCATGGCGGGCAGGGCGCGCTTGTGTTGCGCTGCAAACAAGCCTTCGGCATTCAAGCGCTGCTTGAGCAGTTCAAAGGCACGCTGCAGAGCCCCTAGCCCCGCATCTTCCATATGCTCGATCACAAGTTGTAAATCACCGCGAGCCTCGTACAGCGTGATGCGCGCACGCAGCAACACCTGCATCCCATCCTGTGGGCGGATGCGCAACAACCCGGCGCGCGGGCGAAACATGGCGCAACGCACCTGCGCGCCGGCATCCTTGAGGGTGAAGTACAGATGACCCGAGGCTGGGCGCGACAGGTTGGATATTTCTCCCTCCACCCATACGAGTGGCAGGCTGGTTTCAATCAAGTTTTTAAGCGTATTGACCAGTTGGCTGACACTTAAGGCCTTACCAACGTCTGTCATCGACGCATCTCGTGTTCCGGCTGGAAGGTGTAGCTCCAGGTTTCGGAAGCGGGCTTGTTATCATCCAATAACAACAGGCTCAAGTCCTGAGCGCCTTGCTTGGGTGTAACCACGTTAAACGCGGCACGCCAGCCGCCATCGGGGCGGCAATCGACATGATTTTCCACGATTTTGGCGGTGTTTGAGGTTTGAATATGCGGCACGGGTTGCGTTGCGGCGGCCTGACACGGCGTGGCTCCCGGTTCAAAGTCAATCACAAAGCGCGTGGCCTGTTCGCCCTTGAACACATCACCGCGTCCGATGCGCGTATCGCGCACTATCCACAGGTCGGCCTTACGCTGCGGATGGCCATGCCAAGTCATGCGGTAGGCATAGCTCAGGGTGTCACCGGCTTGCACGGGTTTTTCTGGTGTCCAGAAGGCCACCACGTTGTCCATATATTCGTTATTGGTCGGAATCTGAATCAAGGCGACATAGCCTTTGCCCCAGTTGCCTTCCGGCTCGATCCACAGATTGGTGCGATTGGGGTAGCGTGCGCCGATGTCTTGGTAGTGATCCCACACGCGGTCGCGTTGAAACAGGCCAAACCCACGCGGTGCGTCCATGCGGAAGGCATTGTCGAGCAGCACACCGGGGTTGGAGAGCGGTCGCCAAATGCGCTCGCCCTCTGCGGTTTCAATCATCAGTCCGTCGGTGTCGTGCACTTCGGGGCGGAAGTCGCCGTGCAGATCAAGGTTCATTTCACCGTGCTGAAACATGGAGGTCAGCGGAGCCAGTCCTAGGCGTTGAATCGACTTGCGCATGTGTAACGTCATTTGCACGCGCATCACGCTGGCATCGCCCGGCATCGCGTTCATGGTCATGGCACCGGTCATACTTTCGCTGTCGATCAGGGCATGGATGCGTACCGACTTGTCGCCTTTCTTCGGACGTTCGACCCAAAATTCGCTGAAGACAGGGAATTCCTCTTTTTTCAGGACGGTATCAATGGCTACAGCGCGTGCCGATTGACCATACCATTCGCCATCGCCACGCGAGCGGAAGTAGCTTGCGCCAAGGAACAGCAAAAACTCTTCGGGTATGGCGCCGGGGTGCATGGGGGCGTGAACACGTAGCCCAGCAAAGCCCAAGTCTTCGGGAATCACGCCGGGGTTGCCATGAAATTTTTCCGGCCACTCGAACATAC
>DYLI01000009.1:8696-14110 GCA_020722165.1 Halothiobacillus neapolitanus
TCTTCGGGAATCACGCCGGGGTTGCCATGAAATTTTTCCGGCCACTCGAACATACTTTTATCGTAATTCCAGCTTCGGGTTTGGCCGTTTTCCACCAGATTGATTTTGACCGGGTGGGTGTTGAAATTGCCTAGGTGGAAGAATTGTAGATAGAACTTTCCATCCTCCAGCCAAGGCGATTTTGCCGTGCGATAGCGTAGCGCCATCATGTCGTCGTAGGTAAGCGCACTCAAGGCCGGGAAGTTTTTCGGCGGGCTAAAGGGCTGTGCGGCCAGCACTTTGGCTTTGAGAGCGATCTCGGTATGGTCAAGCGCCATAACGGGCGCGCTGACAAGGCAGGCAAGCAGTGTGATGACGGGCTTGAACATGGCATTACTCCGCTGGATTTAATCGAATGAGGCTGTAACCACGCTCATTCATAAGGACGCTGTGCGGCGCGAGGGCGGACGTTTCTTTGCTGCGGGTAAGCAGCAGATCCCCTGCACGCGGTTCACGCAATTCTTGCACATGGCCACTGTGCACGCTGTAGCTCGGTGTATTCACGCGCCACATCACATACGGGCCGGGCAGCTCGTGCGCGAGTTGGGCAGCATGGGCAATCGGGCCTTGTTGAATGGCGCCCAGTGCGGGCAGGAAAAACAAGGCCAACGCGATATTGCCCGCCAAGGCGAGGCCAAGCAGGCTGCGGCCAAGAGACAAACTGAGCACAAAAATCAGCGCTAGACTGGTAACAGCCAGCAGGAAAAACACAGTGAAATACCCCGTGGGGAACAGGTCTACTGTGCCGATAAGCAAGGTGCGTGCATCGTTTTCCGGCATCCGCGCGATGATTTCGGGCAACAGGCAGGGTAAGGGCGCAAGCACGCCGAAAAACAGTATTGGCGGCAGTAAGGCCAGCGCCCGCGAGCTGAACTGTTTCGACTTGAGCATCGGCAAAGCGAGCGCGGCAAGAATCAGCGCAGCAGTCATGCCGTAATTGAGGTAGTGCGGTAGTTTGGTACCTGAGAGCGAAAAAAATACCAGCACGAATCCAAACCACAACCAGAGATACAAACCCAGTGGCGATTTGATCTGCGTGCGCAATGCACCCACAGTGCGCAAAAGTGGCGCAGTAAAGGGCAGCGCGAGCAGCAGAGCGATGGGCAGATAATAAAACAAACCACCTGCGTGACCTTCCATCGAGCCGCTAAAACGTTCGACATTATGCGTGCCGAAAAAGCCGTCGATAAACGCCATGCCTTGTGCCTGAAATTGCAGAATGTACCAAGGCAGGGGAATGCCAATCAGCAGAATCAAGCCCGGCGGATAAAACGCGGCGCGCATCAGGGCAGGAAGCTCGCGCTGCATGGCGAAAAAAATCAACCCGACCGCACCTGGAACCAATAAAGCCACCGGGCCTTTGGTCAGAAAACCTAAACCCATGGCGGCATGGGTGAGCAGAATCCAGCGCCTTTTGCGCTCCAGAAAATACAGGTACATGCCAAACATGGCCGCGACTAGCCACAGATTGAGCAGCGCATCGGCGGTGGCTGCGCGGCCAATAATCACGATGCCGAGTGCTGTACCCAGCATCAACGCAGCGCGTATGGCCGTTTCACGGTCAAGCACGCGGGCGACAAACATGTAAGTCATAAGCACCCAGCCGCTTGCCGCAAGCGCCGAGGGCAGGCGGAAGGCGAAGCTATTCACGCCGAACAGGCTCATGCTGACCGCTTGCAACCAGTGAATCAGTACCGGCTTGTCGAAGCGCGGCAGGCCATTGACGAAGGGCGAGATAAAGTCGCCGCGCACAAACATTTCGCGTGTAGCCTCAGAGAATGCGCCTTCGTCCAGATCAAACAGCGGCGCGCCGCCAAGATTGAGGAAAAAACTAATGCCGACTGCGAGAAAGAGCAGAGCATAGTGATGAATGGGTTGTTGTGGCATGGTGGTCGCGAACTAAAGTTTGAAGCACTTTAACAAATTGGCTTGGTTGTTGCTGGAAAGAACGGGCTAAACTATGCGCAAATAATTCAGGAGAACACCATGCTTGATACTTATCGCCTGCACGTTGCTGAACGCGCTGCCCTTGGCTTGCCACCGTTGCCTCTAGCTGCGGAGCAGGTCGCCGCGCTGGTCGAGCTTTTGAAAAACCCGCCCGAAGGCGAAGATGAGGTGCTGGTGGCACTGATTAGCGATCAAGTGCCGCCGGGTGTTGACCCTGCGGCGTATGTAAAGGCGGCATTTCTGGCGGATGTGGCGCATGGCAAGACAAGCTGCCCGCTGATTGATCGTAAGCAAGCGACTTTTCTGCTGGGTACGATGCTCGGCGGCTACAACGTGCAGCCGCTGATTGCGCTGCTGGATGATGAGGCAGTCGCGGTTGAAGCGGTTGCGGCGTTGTCCGGTACTTTGTTGATTTACGATGCTTTCCGTGATGTGGAAGACAAGGCCAAGGCAGGCAATGTCCATGCGCAAAAGGTCATGCAGGCCTGGGCGGATGCGGTATGGTTCAAGAACCGGACTCAGCTTGTGGACGAGTTGACTGTTACCGTATTTAAAGTCCCAGGCGAGACCAATACCGATGATTTGTCGCCTGCGACCGATGCGTGGAGCCGTCCGGATATTCCATTGCACGCCCAAGTGATGTTGGTCAGCAAAATGCCGGACGGTTTACAAACCATCGAGCAGCTCAAAACCAAAGGTCATCCCATTGCTTACGTCGGCGATGTGGTCGGTACCGGGTCCAGCCGCAAATCGGCGATTAACTCGGTGCTCTGGCACATGGGTGCCGACATTCCGTTTGTACCGGGCAAGCGCACCGGCGGAGTGATTTTGGGCGGCAAAATTGCGCCGATTTTCTTCAACACCGCCGAAGATTCCGGCGCGTTGCCGATTGAAGTCGATGTATCGCAACTCGAAACCGGCGATGTGATTACGCTGCGCCCGTATGCGGGCGAGTTGCTTAAAAATGGCACCGTGATTGCGCGTTTTGAATTCAAGCCAACTACGCTGGCCGACGAAGTGAGGGCAGGGGGGCGTATTCCGCTGATTATCGGTCGTGCATTGACCGACCGCGCCCGTCACGCGCTTGATTTGCCTGCCTCGGATGTTTTCGTGCGCCCGGTCGCGCCACATGACACTGGCAAGGGCTTCACTTTGGCACAGAAAATGGTCGGCCAGGCCTGCGGCGTGACCGGCGTGCGCCCCGGCACCTACTGCGAACCGCGCATGACCACGGTGGGTTCGCAAGACACCACCGGCGCGATGACCCGCGACGAATTGACCGAACTGGCTTGCCTCGGCTTCTCCGCCGAACTTGTCATGCAATCCTTCTGCCATACCGCTGCCTATCCCAAGCCGGTGGATATCAAGCTGCAACACAGCCTGCCGACTTTTATCCAGACTCGGGGCGGTGTCTCATTGCGTCCGGGCGACGGCGTGATTCACTCTTGGCTCAACCGCATGATTCTGCCGGACACCGTCGGCACAGGCGGCGATTCGCACACGCGCTTCCCGATGGGTATTTCCTTTCCGGCGGGGTCCGGCTTGGTCGCCTTCGCCGCCGCGCTGGGCGTGATGCCGCTGGACATGCCCGAGTCCGTGCTAGTGCGTTTCAAGGGCGAAATGCAGCCGGGCATTACCCTGCGTGATCTGGTCAACGCCATTCCTTATGTCGCCATCCAAAAAGGTCTGCTCACCGTCGAGAAAAAGGGCAAGAAAAACGTCTTTAATGGTCGCGTGCTGGAAATCGAAGGCTTGCCGCAGCTCAAAGTCGAGCAAGCGTTTGAATTTGCCGATGCCTCGGCGGAGCGCTCGGCCAATGGCTGTACCGTGCATCTGGGTAAAGAGCCGATTATCGAATTCCTCAATTCCAACATTACTTTGTTGAAGTGGATGATTGCCAACGATTACGAAGACCAGCGCACCCTGTCGCGCCGCATTGAAGCCATGGAAAAATGGCTGGCCAATCCTGTGCTGCTGCAACCGGATGCGGACGCGGAATACGCTGAAATCATCGAAATTGACCTTGCCACGATTACCGAACCGCTGCTGGCTTGCCCGAACGACCCGGATGACATCAAGCCTCTGTCCGAAGTGGCAGGGGATATCGTGCATGAAGTGTTTATCGGTTCGTGCATGACCAATATCGGCCACTATCGCGCCGCCGGAAAAGTGTTGGAAAAGCATGGCGGCGTGGTTCCCACCCGCTTGTGGATTGCCCCGCCGACCAAAATGGACGCACACCAGCTGACCGAAGAAGGCTATTACAGCATCTTCGGCAAAGCAGGCGCACGCACCGAAATGCCGGGCTGCTCGCTCTGCATGGGCAACCAGGCGCGCGTGGCTCAAGGCGCGACCGTCATGTCCACCTCCACCCGCAACTTCCCCAACCGCATGGGGCAGGACACCAATGTGTATCTTGGCTCGGCTGAACTTGCCGCAGTGACCGCGATTTTGGGGCGCTTGCCCAGCGTCGAGGACTATCAGGCGTATGTGCAGATGCTCGAACCCCTGGCGGCGGATGTGTACCGCTATCTGAACTTCCACCAAATGGCCGCATACAAGAAAGTCGCCGACAAGGTGATTCCGATTCTGGCGGCCTGAGTGATTGTCAGTGTGATTGCTTAGGTGATTAAGCCCGTCATATGGGCTTCACAGAAAGGCGATGAGCTGGCATAATGCGCAGCTTGTCGGGGCGTAGCGCAGCCTGGTAGCGCACTAGTCTGGGGGACTAGTGGTCGCAGGTTCAAATCCTGTCGTCCCGACCAATCAGTTAAGTAAGGGTTTAGGTAGCAGTGCCTAAGCCCTTTTTCATGTGTGGGTATCCTGTTTTTGAGGTTTACATCTGCGGTTAACAGGCTATCTCACGGTGTTGGTGCCTGCACGGAATTTTAGATTCCTGTTTAACGCTCTGAGACTTCTTGGCTTTGCCTTAAAAAGCTCCATTTATGATTGGAATATCTTGTGCAAAATTTAAAGCTTATGTCTGACTCACGCGCCTATGTTGGGCTGGTTTTACTTATTGCCGGGGTCACCGGGTATCGGGCGCTGGTGCTGGCCACGGCGGATGTTGGTTTGTACGTTGATGAGGCGTATTACTGGGGCTGGGCGCAGCAGCTTGATTGGGGTTATTACTCCAAGCCGCCGATGATTGCCGCGTTAATCGCTTTCACCACCAGCCTGTGCGGAAATGGCGTGTTTTGCGTCAAGTCGGGGGCGCTGCTGGTGTACCCGATTACCACTTGGCTGGTGTTTCGCCTTGGGCAGGTGTTGTTTGATGCGCGGGTCGGGCTGTGGGCGGCGGCGCTGTTTTTGCTGATGCCCGGCGTGGCCTTGTCCAACTTGATTATTTCCACCGATGTGCTGCTGCTGCTGTTTTGGGCGTGGGGCATGTTGGCCTTGGTGCGTGCGCTGGAAACGAATGCTTGGCG
>DYLI01000009.1:14210-26046 GCA_020722165.1 Halothiobacillus neapolitanus
GGCGAATTCGTCTCTGGGCAGCTTGCCGTTTTTGGTCCGATCAGCCTGATACTCTGGCTAGTTGCCTTGTTTAAGTTGCCCGCGTCAAAGCCAAAAACGCTGCTTACTGCGTTTGCACTGGTGTTCCTGATGGCGATTTCGGCACAGGCGTTGCTTGGGCGCGCCAATGCCAACTGGGCGGCACCGTCTTTCGTGGCCGCCAGTGTGTTGCTTTCGGCCTGGGGTGTGCAGCACAGCTCAAAAGCTTGGCGCTGGTTGATTGCCGCAATCATTTTGAACGCTGTCATCATGCTGGGGGCGTATCACTACACCCAAGGCGCGCAATGGTTTGGCGTAGAAATGACGGGCAGAACCGACCCGTTCAAACGCGTGCGTGGCTGGGATCAACTGGCAGAACAATACGCCGCACGGCAGGCACTCGCACCGCAGGCATTATTGATGAGTGGCGATCGTGACCTGCTTGCTCAGCTGGGTTATCACCTGCGCCTGCACCCCGATCAAATCGTTAGTTGGAATGCAGGGCAGGGCATTCGTCATCAATATGACTTGAAGAATCCGCTAGGCCAGTCGCATATCGGCCAGGATATGCTGATAGTGACCAATGAGCCTTTGCCCGAAGCGTTGACTAAGCGCTTTAATGCCGTTGAAACCCTAGAGCCGCTGCATGTGCAAATTCACAAGGACTGGGCGTTGCAATACAAGGTGTATTGGTTGAAGGGGTTTCGGGGGTGACGCGAAGGTTGGGTTTGCCGGTCATATAGCTCTACTTTTATCGATTATCGTTCCCACGCTCCAGCGTGGAAACGCAATCCCAAGCCGCTCCAGCGGCACGTTACCGCAACGAGCCGAATCACCGCACTATGCTTCAACCCGCGACATCAACCACTGCGTAACCAGCGACACAGGTCGTCCGGTTGCTCCCTTTTTGTCGCCGCTATTCCATGCCGTGCCCGCAATATCCAGATGTGCCCAGGGGTAGGCTTTGGTGAAGCGCGAGAGGAAGGCGGCGGCGGTAATCGCGCCGCCTTCGCGTCCGCCGATATTGGCCATGTCGGCGAAGTTGGATTTGAGCAGGTCTTGGTAGTCATCCCATAGCGGGAGTTGCCAGGCGCGGTCGCCGCTGGTTTCGCCGGCCTGCAAAATCGACTGGATGAGGGTTTCGTCGTTGCCGAGCAGGCCGGAGGGCGCGCGAGCGAGAGCGATCACACAAGCACCGGTGAGGGTGGCCATGTCAATCACAGCGGCAGGCTGGAAGCGTTCGGCGTAGGTGAGCGCATCGCACAAAATCAGGCGGCCTTCGGCATCGGTATTCAGCACTTCGATAGTCTGGCCGGACATGGAGGTGACAATGTCGCCCGGCTTAAGCGCATTGCCTGAGGGCATGTTTTCTACGCTGGGAATCAGGCCGATAAGGTTAATCGGCAGGCGCATGTCGGCCACGGCTTTAAAGATGCCGAGCACGGCGGCGGCGCCGCCCATGTCGTATTTCATTTCGTCCATTTTTTCGCCCGGTTTGAGCGAAATTCCGCCGGAATCAAAAGTCACGCCCTTACCGACCAGTACCACCGGTGCCGCATCGTCGGCGGCATTTCGGTAGTTGAGAATGATGAATTTTGGCGGCTGGTCGCTGCCTTGGGCGACGGATAGCAGCGAGCCCATGCCGAGTTTCTGCATGGCTTCGCGCTCAAGAATTTCGACTTCAAGCAGGTTACTTTGCGCGGCGAGTTGTTGTGCTGCTTTTGCCAAGAAACTTGGGGTGCAAACATTGCCCGGTGTGTTGGCGAGGTTTTTGGTGAGTTCAATGCCGCGCGCGGTGGCCATGGCTTGTGCCAACGCGGTTTCAAGCGTGTTGTTAGCTTCAGTCGGGGCGAGAAACGCGGCATGTTGCACGCTGGGAAGGCCGCTGGTTTTGTCGCTTTTGAAGTCCAAAAAGCGATAACTGGCTTCATCCAGAGCAAGCACGGCATGGCGCAGGGCTTGGTCTTGGCTCATGCCTGTTGGCGCGGCCTCAAGCAGGGCGAAGTCTACGCGCTTAATGCCGCGCTGTTGCAGGGCATTTAAGCTGTCGCTAAACAGGCTTTTCCAGCGTTTGAGTTTCAGTTCTTCAGTTGTACCTGCGCAGACGAGCAGAATACGTTCGCAATGTGTTACGCCGGACACCGAGGGGATGAGCAGGGTTTTGCCAGCCTGCATCTCCAGATCGCCGCGTTGGATTAAACGCTTCAACAGTCCGCCGCTGAGATGATCCAACACTGCCGCCGAGGGGGTGAGATCGCCGTTGGCATACACGCCTACGACCAGGCAGTCGGTGTGTAAATTAGCCAAGGCTTCGGCCAAAGGGCGGGTGGTGCGGTGAATGCTGTAATCCATGCTTATGTCCTCGTGATATTTGTTGTGCATCCTAGCAGCCTGTCGGACTTGAGGCGAACGGGCTGCACAAGCTGTTGACCGGTTCAGTGTCACCAATTTTCTAGCCAATAGTCCCTGTTATGCCGAAAAAAATCGTCATTGCTGTCCTTGGTAGGCAAAATTTTTTCGCTTCAGTCGCTCAAGTCCGACAGGCTGCTAGCAGTGGTTTTGTGCTTAAAACAGTCAGGTAATTTGAGGGGAGTAGGTGATTTCGTGTATCCTCCAGAACCTTTCCGGCGGCGGCTAGACTTATCCCCAAGTCGTTGCTGCCTAGACAGTGGCAGGATTCATGACTCGATATATTTTTGTGACTGGCGGCGTGGTGTCTTCTTTGGGTAAGGGCATTGCCGCTGCGTCTTTGGCTGCGTTGCTCGAAGCGCGCGGCTTGCGCGTGACGCTGATGAAGCTTGACCCTTACATTAACGTCGATCCGGGCACGATGAGCCCGTTTCAGCATGGCGAAGTGTATGTGACTGAGGATGGGGCGGAGACCGATCTTGACTTGGGTCACTACGAGCGTTTTGTGCGCACCACCTGCACCCGTGCGAATAGCTTTACCACCGGGCGTGTGTATGAAGAAGTCATTCGCAAAGAGCGCCGTGGCGATTACTTAGGCGGCACGGTGCAGGTGATTCCGCACATCACCGATGAAATCAAGCGTCGCGTCATTGATGGAGCCGATGGTTTTGATGTAGCCATGATCGAGATTGGCGGCACGGTGGGTGACATTGAATCCTTGCCGTTTCTGGAAGCCATTCGTCAAATGGGTGTGGAACTTGGGCGTGAGCGTGCCTTGTTTATGCACTTGACCCTGGTGCCATATATCAAGGCCGCAGGCGAGTTGAAAACCAAGCCGACGCAGCACTCAGTCAAGGAGTTGCGCTCGATTGGTATTCAGCCTGATATTTTGATTTGCCGCAGCGAGCGCGAATTGCCGCGTGACGAGCGCCGCAAAATCGCCCTGTTTACCAATGTTGAATTGGACGCGGTGATTAGCGCGGTCGATTCCGACACGATTTATCGCATTCCGCGCTTGTTACATGCGCAGGGGCTGGATGAAACCGTGGTGCGTAAATTCCGCATCGACGTGCCACCGGCGGATTTGTCCGAGTGGGATCGCGTGGTGGAGGCGCAAACCAATCCGCATCATGAAGTGCGTATTGCCATGGTAGGCAAATATGTCGAGCTGGCGGATGCGTACAAATCGCTCAACGAAGCACTGATCCATGCCGGGATTCATGCCCGCACGGTGGTGCATGTCGATTCGATTGATTCTGAGCGTTTGGAAAGTGGCGATTTGCGTTTGCTGGATGGTGTGGATGCCATTCTGGTACCGGGTGGTTTCGGTGAGCGCGGCGTATTGGGCAAATTGCGCGCGATTCGTTATGCGCGAGAGAATAAAATCCCGTATTTGGGTATTTGCCTAGGGATGCAGCTTGCCGTAATTGAATATGCGCGCAATAAGGCGGGCTTGGCGGGGGCGTATAGCACCGAATTTAATCGTCAGGCCGAACATCCGGTGATTGGTTTGATTACCGAGTGGCAAACTGCCGAGGGTGGCGTGGAACAACGCGCCGAAGATTCAGATTTGGGCGGCACGATGCGCCTCGGTAGCCAGTATTGCCGCTTAATGCCTGGTTCACTGGCGCATAAGGTGTATGGGCAGGATGTGATTGCCGAGCGTCATCGCCATCGATATGAGTTCAATGACCATTACCGCGCGCCGCTTGAAGCAGCGGGTATGACGTTTTCCGGCATGTCGTCCGACAACAGTTTGGTTGAGATGGTCGAGCTTGCGGATCACCCGTGGTTCCTGGCCTGTCAGTTCCACCCGGAGTTCACCTCCACGCCGCGCGATGGGCATCCCCTGTTTAGTGCGTTTATTCAGGCCGCACTCAAGCAACACGAGAGCAAAGTATGAAATTAGGCGGTTTTGAGGTCGGCATCGACAAGCCGCTGTTTTTGATTGCTGGCCCTTGCGTGATTGAAAGCGAAAAGTTGATTATGGATACGGCGGAAACGCTGAAAATGATGACGGAGCGCCTTGGTATTCCCTTGGTGTTTAAGGCTTCGTTTGACAAGGCGAATCGTTCTTCGGCTAGCAGTTTTCGTGGGCCGGGGATTAGCGAAGGGCTGCGGATTCTGGAGCGGGTCAAACTTGAATTGGGTTTGCCCATTTTGACCGATGTACACGAAGACACGCCGCTGGATGAAGTGGCCGCCGTGGTGGATGTGTTGCAAACCCCGGCTTTTTTGTGTCGCCAGACCAATTTCATCCAAAACGTCGCCCGTCAGGGTAAGCCGGTGAATATCAAAAAGGGGCAATTTCTTGCGCCCTGGGATATGCAGAACGTGGTGGATAAAGCCCGCGCCACGGGCAATGAGCAGATTATGGTCTGTGAGCGCGGCGTATCGTTTGGCTATAACACGCTGGTCTCCGACATGCGTGGCCTCGCCATTATGCGCGCCACCGGTAGCCCGGTGGTGTATGACGCGACGCATTCGGTGCAGCAACCTGGCGGGCAGGGTACGACCTCCGGCGGTCAACGTGAGTTTGTGCCCGTGCTGGCACGCGCCGCAGTTGCGGCGGGCGTTTCTGGCTTATTTATGGAAACACACCCTGATCCGGCCTGTGCCTTGAGCGATGGGCCGAATATGTGGCCTCTGCATTTGCTTGAGCCTTTGCTCGCCATGCTTTGCACGCTGGATGCGCAGGTGAAATCACAACCTTTGGCGGAAAACCTGCTGTCATAAGCATTTGATGTGCGCGTGTTCCACTGATCATGTGCGCGCAATTCATTTTAAATAAGGAGATATTTATGTCGAACATTACCCATATCCATGCCCGCGAAGTGCTTGATTCTCGCGGCAACCCGACCATTGAAGCCGAGATTCACCTCGCTTCCGGTCACATTGGTCACGCGATTGTGCCGTCCGGTGCTTCAACTGGTTCGCGCGAAGCGTTGGAGCTGCGTGATGGCGATAAGGCGCGCTTTGGTGGCAAGGGCGTTTTGCAGGCTGTGGCTAATGTCAATGGTGCGATTGCAACGGCTTTGGTTGGCAAGAATGTACAAGATCAGGCTGAGCTTGATCGCGTGATGCTTGATCTGGATGGCACCGAGAATAAATCCAAGCTCGGCGCGAATGCGATTTTGGCGGTGTCTCTCGCAGCGGCTCATGCGGCGGCGAATGAAAACGGCAAGGCGCTGTTTGAACACCTTGGCGGAGACAAGGCTGTAACCTTGCCCGTACCGATGATGAACATTATCAACGGCGGCGCGCATGCTGATAACAGCGTGGACATGCAGGAATTCATGATTATCCCCGCTGGCGCACCAAGCTTCCGCGAAGCGCTGCGTTATGGTGCAGAAGTATTCCATGCGCTGAAAGGGGTACTGCATGATCGTGGCATGGCCACCACCGTGGGCGACGAGGGTGGCTTTGCACCGAATTTGTCTTCCAATGAAGAAGCCATTGAAGTCATTATGGAAGCAATTACCAAGGCGGGTTATGTTGCCGGTAAGGATATTTATATTGGCCTGGATGTGGCGGCTTCTGAGTTTTATAAAGATGGCATGTATGTTTTGGAGAGCGAAGGTAAATCCTTTACTTCAGAACAATTCACCGCCTTTATCAAAAACTGGGTGCAAAAGTATCCCATCTTGACCGTGGAAGACGGCTTGGCAGAAGGCGACTGGGCAGGCTGGAAACATCATACCGAGGAATTGGGCGGTATTTGCCAAATTGTCGGTGATGATTTGTTTGTTACCAATGCAAAAATCCTTAAAGAAGGTATTGAAAAAGGTATTGCCAATTCAGTTCTCATTAAAGTGAATCAAATTGGTAGTTTGAGTGAAACGCTGGAAACCATGCGTTTGGCCGCAAATAACGGTTACACCAGCATCGCCTCGCACCGTTCTGGTGAAACTGAAGACACGACGATTGCTGATTTGGCGGTCGCCACCAACTGCGGACAAATCAAAACCGGTTCACTTTCGCGCTCGGATCGTGTGGCGAAGTACAACCGTCTGTTACGTATTGAAGAGCAGCTTGGTGAACGCGCCGTGTTCCCCGGTTTGGCTGCTTTTAATCCAAGAAAATAAGCCGAAACAGGTTTGAGTTGATTCAAATCTTCGCTCCTGATACAAGACATTAGCCTTGTGTCCCGAGGCCGAAAACCAGGATATTCATCTTGGTGTTTCGGCCTTGACCTTTTCAGAGTTTCGCCACGCGGTTTGTTTCCATGCTGAAAATTGTCGTTATTGTGCTCGCGCTGCTATTTACGGCTTTGCAATACCATTTATGGTTTGGCGAAGGCAGTTGGCCGCGTGCGCAAGCGGTGCGTGAGAAACTCGAACTGCAAATAAGTGAAAACGAAAAGTTGCAGCAATCGAATGCCACGATGGAAGCCGAAGTACTGGACTTGAAAACGGGTCTGGATGCTATTGAGGAACGGGCACGTGTCGATTTGGGTCTGGTGCGTCAAGGAGATGTGTATTTTCAGATTATTCAGCCGGAAAAGCTCATGCAAGCCCCAGCCCCACAGCAGCCAACCGATGCGGTCTCACCCGCAGCGAGCAAGCCACAGGAAAATAAGCCATAGGACATACTGTAGATGACTGAGATGCAGCCGGTATGGGTCGTCATTCCAGCGGCGGGCGTGGGCGCGCGTATGCAGGCCGACCGACCGAAGCAATACCTGCACCTTGCTGGGCGCACGGTGTTGGAGCACAGCTTGGGCTGCTTCGCGCATCATCCTATGGTGCGTGGCATGGTGCTCGCGGTGTCCATGGACGATGCCTATTGGCCTGAGCTTGAACTGCATTCAAGTGTGCCGCTGCATTGTGTGCCGGGCGGCGAGACGCGTGCACAGTCGGTGCATAATGCGCTGCATTTTCTTGATGCACTGACACAGCTTGAGGCAGTTGACCCTTGGGTTCTGGTGCATGACGCGGCGCGGCCTTGTGTGCGCCGTGAGGATATCGACCTGCTTTTAACCAGTCTGCACGATGATCCCGTGGGTGGATTGCTCGCCGTGCCCGTGTGCGACACCATGAAACGGGCGAATGACGATGGACGGGTGGCGCACACCGAACCACGCGCGGGTTTGTGGCATGCGCTTACGCCGCAGATGTTTCGCCTTAATCTTTTGCATTCAAGTTTGCAGCATGCTTTGGAACAAGGGGTGTTGGTCACCGACGAATCCTCGGCGATTGAATGGGCAGGTTATTTGCCGCGTTTAATTGAAGGGAACGCGGACAATATCAAAATTACGCGCCCGGAAGATTTGGCCTTGGCGGAGTTTTATTTGCAACAACGTGAGGCCGCGCTATGAATCAGCTTGTTAACCTCATGCCTAAAATACGTATTGGCCAGGGTGTGGATGTGCATGCGTTTACGAAGGGTGACCATGTGGTGCTTGGCGGTGTGCATATTCCACATACGCAGGGGCTGCTGGCGCATTCCGATGGTGATGTATTGATTCACGCGCTGTGTGATGCGCTGCTTGGCGCGCTAGCCTTAGGCGATATTGGGCATCATTTCCCGGATACTGACCCGACCTATCGTGGGGTGGATAGCCGTGTGCTGTTGCGCCATGTGATGCAGCTTTTGGCCGAGCGTGGCTGGTCTGTGGTAAATGCCGATATGACACTGCTGGCGCAAGCGCCGCGTGTGGCGGCACATATTCCGCAGATGCTGGCCTGCTTGGCTGAGGATATGGCTGTGAGTTTGGATCAGCTCAGTATCAAAGCGACCACAAGCGAGCGTCTGGGATTTGTTGGGCGTGAAGAGGGGATTGTGGCGCAGGCTGTGGTGTTGCTTGCGGCTCATTCGTGATGTTTTGTACCAAAAAAGTGCAACATGGATTTTTTTCGGCACGGGCTTGTAATCTAGAGTGTTGATTTTTAAGGGTATTATTTCTTTGGCGCATTCATTGCTAAATATAATTTGCCTGTACAGTGCTTCGCCTGTTTGGGTGCCGTTGACTCCTCCTGTTTGGCGTGCCGCAAGGTGCGCCTTTTTTCGTTGAATGAGGTAAAAATCATGACTGAAATGAGCTATCTCTCCGTCATTGAGCGTTATCACGAGTTCCGTACCCCCATTCGTGAGCTTTTGAAGTCGATTGTGACCGGTATTGCTGACATTGATTTAATCCGCGATCAGGCCGGGCAACGCCAGACCATGGTTTCGATTTGCGAGCGCTATCCCTTTGTTAAAGTTTTGTACATGCTCAACGAGCAAGGGATGCAAATCAGTGAATTCTCGACCATGAAAGGCGGCGAGGTTAGCAGTGAACACGACGTTGGCTTAGGGCGTGATCGCCGTCACCGTCCATATTTTCAACAGGTTCATGCGCATCAAGGGGTGATTGTTACCGAGCCTTATTTGTCGAGTGCGGATAGTAGCTTGTGTCTTACAACGGCAATGCCCATTCAATGCGCAGAGGGCTTGAGTTGTTATCTGGTTTTGGATGCCAGCCTGGAAGCCTTGGTAAGTTTTTTAATGGGCGATATCCAACGCCGCCGCTTTGAGCCTTTGTTCAAAGGGATGTACGCCTTATTGGGTTTGAGCTTGCTGGGAGTGGTGGGTTTGTTGATGTTCAATGCGTTGTCAGATTTGGCGCAGGCTTTGATTCATCCGATTGAAACTGAAACCGACAAACTGCGTCCGTTTAGCATCATTATCGTGATTACTTTGGCGATGGCGATTTTTGATTTGGCCAAGACCACGCTGGAAGAAGAAGTGCTGATGCACAAGGATGTGTTTCGACACAGTGCAACCCGGCGCACCACCACGCGTTTTTTGGCTTCGATCATTATTGCGGTGTCGATTGAAGGGCTGTTGTTGATGTTCAAATCCGCCATGGGGGCGACCGATCATTTGTTTGAAGCGGCCTTTGTGATGTTTTCGGCGGCGCTGTTGACGGTGGCATTGGGTGCATATGTTTATTTGGGTGCGCGTGCCGAGGCGAATTTGCTTAGCGCACGTAAAATGACCCTGGCAGAAAAAAACCATGTGGAGATTGAGCGCTAATGGCATTAGGTTGTTTGATGATCGATATTCAGGGCTTAGAGCTGCTGAATGAAGAAGCTGAACGTTTGCAACATTCGCAGGTTGGCGGCCTGATTCTGTTTGCGCGCAATTATCAAAGCCCGGTGCAGTTGCAGGCGTTAATTACTGAAGTGCGTGCGTTGCGCCCAGAGTTGTTGATTGGCGTCGATCATGAAGGCGGGCGTGTGCAGCGTTTCCGTGAAGGCTTTACGCTGATTCCTCCGGCGGCGCGTTTGGGTGAGTTGTACGATCAGGATCAAGCGGCGGCTTTAGAGCTTGCGCGTGATTGGGCGTGGTTGCTGGCAGCGGAGTTGCGTGCTTTTGATATTGATTTGAGTTTTGCGCCGGTACTTGATTTGGGCGGGCCACTGAGCCGGGTGATTGGCAATCGTGCACTGCATGAAGCTCCGCAGGCGATTGCGGCCTTGGGCGAGGCATGGATGCTGGGGATGCAGGATGCGGGCATGGCGGCGGTGGGCAAGCATTTTCCAGGGCATGGCTCGGTGGCGGAGGATTCACACCTTGAGTTTCCGGTCGATGCGCGTGCTTTGTATGAGATGGAAGCCTGTGACTTGCAACCGTTTCGCCAGCTGATTGACGCAGGCTTGCCCGGCATGATGCTGGCACATGTGATTTATCCGGCGGTGGATCATCGTCCCGCAGGGTTTTCCCGTGTGTGGGTTCATGAGCTTTTACGTGAACGTTATGGCTTTGCAGGCGCAGTATTTACGGATGATTTGAGCATGATGGCCGCGACGCGCATTGCTGAGCCGCTGGCTCGGGTGACTATGGCGCTTGAGGCGGGCTGCGACATGCTGCTGCTGTGCAATCGCCCGCAGGATGTAGCTGAAGTCTTGGCCGTTTTGGATGCACCGCACGATACAGATCGCGAAGCGCGTTTGCAGGCCATGCGTGCGACGAGTCCGTGTGTTCCGTTGCACGAATTGCGTGCGTCGGCACGGTTTCAGTCCACGCTGGCGCGCATGCAGGCGCTGGCGGTCTGATTAATTTCAATGAGGTTTTTTAAAATGCAGGCTTCCCAATTAAACCATCTTTTGGCGAGTGCAGATTGCTTGGTAAGCAGCGAGTCGATGAATGCGGCCTATGCGCGTTTGGCGGCTTCCATTGAACAAGATTGGTCTTTGCAGATTCAAGATGAAATTCCGCTGGTTTTAGTGGTGATGAGCGGTGGTTTGGTCGCAGCGGGCAAATTATTAAGCTGTCTGCATTACCCAGTGGAGTTGGATTACCTGCATGTTTCACGCTACGGCGAGGCCACGCAAGGCGGGGTGTTGCATTGGCTGGTGCGTCCGCGCCATTCGGTCGCCAAGCGTCATGTGCTGATTGTGGATGATATTTTTGACGAGGGCGTCACCCTGAGGGAAATTACCGAGTCCTGCTTGCGTGATGGTGCGGCCTCGGTGCGCAGTGTGGTGGCGGTGGACAAGGATCATGCGCGCAAGGTGAGCGATTTTAGACCGGACTATGTGGGCGTGACCGTGGAGGATCGTTTTTTGGTCGGTGAGGGTATGGATTACCGGGGTTACTTTCGTAATTTGAATGGGATTTATGCGCTGACAAATACCCTGGATTGATTAGACAGAAATAAACAGGCGATGCTAAGGAATACTCAGATGACCAATAATAAAAATCTACTGGCGATTATCGGTGGAACGGGCTTGGGCAATCTCAAAAACCTTGAAATCACGCGCCATCAAGTGGTGAATACGCCTTATGGTGAACCTTCTGCGCCGCTTACTTTTGGTTTATTAGGCGGCAGCGAGGTGGTTTTTTTCGCTCGTCACGGGCATTCGCATCGTATTCCGCCGCACCAGATTAATTACCGCGCCAATCTTTGGGCGCTCAAGGAAGCGGGCGTCAGTCAGATTATTGCCGTCGCTGCGGTAGGTGGCATTACACCACGCATGGGACCGTCGGTGCTGTGTATCCCCGACCAGGTGATTGATTATACTTATGGCCGTGAGCATACTTTTTTTGAAGGTACGCTCGATGCAGTAACGCATATTGACTTTACCTATCCGTACAGCGAGCCTTTGCGCCTTGAGCTGGCGCGTGCGGCGAATGTGTTATCGCTGGACGTGGTTGAGGGTGGCATCTATGCCTGCACCCAGGGGCCGCGTTTGGAATCCAAGGCCGAAATCATGCGCTTAGAGCGTGACGGTTGTGACATCGTGGGTATGACCGGTATGCCCGAAGCGAGTTTGGCGCGTGAGTTGGGTGTGGATTACGTTCACTTGACCGTAATTGCGAACTGGGCGGCAGGAAAAAACGACGATAAAATCATTACGATGGATGAGATCGATGCCACGCTGAAGGATGGAATGCGTAAGGTGCGCAGTCTGATTCAACAGGT
>DYLI01000128.1 GCA_020722165.1 Halothiobacillus neapolitanus
AAGCTTCGATAGTTACTCGCCCGTATCAATCATGTTTTGTGCGAAGTCGCACCGTGGAGACGGGCGAAACAATGCCACTGACCTTGAACGGATGGTGGGTTATTTCGCCCGTCTTGACGTTAAAACTCCGTAAAAAATGAATGTAGCTACGGGCGAGTCACTTTTCTTGCTCGTGCAAGCAAAGTAACCAAAAGAACACGCCCCCGAGACCGCGCCCCTGCGGGGTTCCCGTGCCCAACATGGTCATCGAAGGGTCGGCCTGAACGGGGCATCCTTGCCCTGGCAGGCCTCAAACCGCATCCATGCGGTTTGACCCTGCGCTGACCACGCCGGTCACGGCGCGGCCAAGGGGGATGGAAAGCCTCGCCGCTGGCTACGCCTGTGCGCCAAACCTTCATTTTGTAACAGTCCACATCCATCATTAACACCACCCACAGCCCAAGGAGTCGAACATCATGCCCGTCAATCTCACTGCCCCTGCACCCGGTAGCCTTAAACCCATTAAAGGTATTCAGCTTGGCATTGCCGAAGCCGGGGTGCGCAAGGCCAATCGCAAAGACCTTTTGGTGATGACTTTGCCCGAAGGCGCGCAAGTGGCGGGCGTATTCACGCAAAATCGCTTTTGTGCCGCGCCGGTGATTTTGTGCCGTGAATTTCTTGCGGAGAACAGGCCAATTCGTGCGCTGGTGGTCAACACCGGCAATGCCAATGCGGGCACGGGCGAAGATGGTTTGGCGCGGGCGCGCAAGGTCTGCACTGCGCTGGCCGAGCATGTGCATTGCGCGCCTGAGCAGGTGCTGCCATTTTCTACCGGGGTGATTATGGAGCCACTGCCCGCCGAGCGCATTGTGGTGGGCTTGCCTGCGGCCTTGGCGGACTTGAGTGAAAATAATTGGGAAAAGGCCGCCGAAGCGATTATGACCACGGATATTGTGGCGAAAGGCTTGTCGCGGCAGTTTGAGATTGATGGCAAGATAATCACGGTCACGGGGATTGCCAAGGGTTCGGGCATGATTCATCCGAATATGGCCACCATGCTGGGCTATGTGGCCACCGATGCTGCTGTGCCCGCGTCCTTGCTGCATGCCATGCTCAAGGAAATCAGTAATGTGTCGTTCAACCGGGTGACGGTGGACGGCGATACTTCGACCAATGACAGCTTCATTTTGATTGCCGCCGGGACATCAGGGGTGACAGTCGATTCAGCGCAGGCCGCAGGTTATGCCGACTTGTACGCTGCGCTGCGCGAGGTGGCGGTGTTTCTGGCGCAAGCCTTGGCGCGCGATGGTGAGGGCGCTACCAAGTTTGTCACGATTGATGTGTCCGGCGGGCTTGATGCCGAGGAATGCCTGAAAGTTGGCAAGGCGATTGCGCATTCACCGCTGATTAAAACCGCGCTGTTTGCCTCCGATCCGAACTTGGGGCGTCTGCTGGCGGCGATTGGCTATGCGGGCATTGCCGATCTGGATGTGAATACCGTGCGTCTGTGGCTCGGTTCGGTGCTGGTGGCTGAGAACGGTGGGCGCAACCCGGCCTATGTCGAGGCCGAGGCGGCTGCGATTATGAAAGAAGCCGAAATCAGCATTCGTGTCGATTTGGGGCGCGGGAATGCGCGGGAGACTGTTTGGACCTGCGATTTTTCTTATGATTACGTCAAAATCAATGCGGAATATCGGAGTTAAGCCCCTCACCCCAACCCTCTCACGTGTGCGGGAGAGGTGGGAAGAATTAAGCGAGTCGAGTATGCCTTCATCTCTTCATGTGGTCTGCGCAGTCATCGAATCCGCCGATGGGCAGATTTTGTTAGCTCAGCGTTTATCCTCGCAGCACTTGGGCGGTTTGTGGGAATTTGCCGGTGGCAAACTGGAGGCAGGCGAGAGCCAACTTGAGGCGCTGTCGCGCGAGCTGGATGAGGAATTGGGCATACAGCCGACCCAAGCCGAACACTGGATGGATGTGCGCCATCATTATGCCGATGAGCGTCTTGGGCGCGAGGTGGTGCTGCATGTGTGGCGCGTCAGTGCGTGGCAAGGCGTGCCGGTCGGGCGCTTGGGGCAGCCTTTGCAGTGGGTGACTAAGTTGAGCTTGCATGATTTTGCCGTGCCTGAAGCCAACCGTGTGATTGTGAACGCGCTGGTGTTGCCTGAGCGTTGTCTGATTACTGGTGATGCGGATTCGGCGGAAGATTTTATGCAGCACCTTGAGCGTGCTTTGGCCGCCGGATTGCGCTTGGTTGTGTTGCGTGGCGAGTTGGCCTTGAGTTTGGTCGAAGCCGTAGCGGCACGTATCCATGCGGCGGGCGGGCGGGTGCTGTTTAATACCACGCCGGAGCATTTTCAGGCAGTGGGTGCGGCGGCGGATGGTTTGCATCTCAATCGCCATGCCTTGATGGCGTTGCAGACACGCCTCGCCGGGGTGCGCTGGCTTTCGGCCTCATGCCATGATGCCGTTGAGTTGGCTCAGGCGCAGCGTTTGGGCTTGGATTTTGCCGTGCTCTCGCCTGTGTTGCCCACGCAATCGCATCCGGGCGCAGCGACCTTGGGCTGGGCGCGCTTTGCTGAGTTGGTTTGCGATCATGCCTTGCCGATTTACGCCTTGGGCGGGGTGGGCGATGCGGAGCTTGCCACGGCCAAGCAACACGGTGCGCAGGGTGTGGCAGCCATTCGTGCCTGGTGGTGATGTATTCTTCACATGGGCGCGTTATGCTGCTTGTGCTTTGAAAACTTTCTGATGAGGTGATGGCGATGATGAAAGAACAGATGGATAGCACCCTGGAAACCTTGGCTCAGCAGCGCGATGAGTTGAAGCTCAAACTGCATCTTTTGGGTATGGAAGCGCGTGACGAGTGGGAGGCCAATGAAAAAATTTGGCATGACGTGCAGGCCACAGCAAATGAAATTCGCAACAGCGCAGGCGAGGCCATGGATGATGCTTGGGTGCGTTTCAACACGTTTACCCAAGAATTAAGCGACAAGTATGCCAAGCTCGCGCCGGTGCAGGATGACCTGAAAACTAAATTCAGTCAGACCCTGGATGCAGGCATGGATGAGTTGCGCGTGGTGCGCGATGAGCTGGCTTTGAAGGCGCATTTACTCGGTATGGAAGCGCGTCAACAGTGGGAGGAAACCGAGCCGTTGTGGGCGCGCTTGTCGGCCAAGCTGGATGATATCAAGCAGGAGAGCGGCGAGGCTTTGGATAAGCTGGCCAGCACGGCGCATGAGTTGAAGCAGGATTTGGCCGAGCGTTATCAGCGCCTTAAAGAAGACGATAAAAAGGACGTTTGATGTTCCAAGCGAAACAATGGTGGCTGGCGAGCGGGCTAGTCATCGTGGTGCTGGGCGGTGTCTTGCTGCTGGATTTTTCCAGCTTGCGCGCGCCGCCCGCTGTATTTTCGGGGGCGGTAATGAAGTTGCCGCTTCTGCCTGATTGTCAGCCTGTGTTGACTGCTCAAAAACAAGAAGGATGCACGGCGCAAGACGCTTCGCGCACGCTGAACTTGAAGATGTCGGGTGATGTGCGCCCACTACGTCCCTTTGAGTTGCGGCTGATTTTGCCCGAAGCGGTGCGCGCCCATGCAACACAAGCGAGCGTGGATTTCATCATGGTGGGCATGGATATGGGGATTAATCGCTACACTTTGCTCAAACAAGCGAACGGCGATTTTGTCGGTAAGGTTATTTTGCCAGTATGCAGCATTGGGCGCAGTGATTGGGTGGCACAGTTGAGCGTGGTGGTGAATTTGCCGGGCGGTGCGCAGGAAATGTGGACAGCGGATATGCCGTTTACTGCGGAGGCATCAGTCGTTACGCATGATTGAGTAGGTGTTCGCCAAGCGAAGGTTTTCGACTCTTGCGCCAAAGGCGCGGCTTTGGATTTCGGCTTTTGATTTGGATTTAGAGTCCCCGTTTTGGGGTCGCCGTGAACGGAGTGCCATAGGTGAGGTAAACAGGCCATGGATGGCCTGTTTAGTCCCGATCGCGACATGGATGTCGCGTTGGGACGGCCTTGCCGTAGGCGCTGCGTTCACGGCTTGCCCGTAGGGCGACCCCAAGGGGTGCATTTCTTTGGTGACTTTCTTTGTGCAAGCAAAGAAAGTTACTCGCCCGTTGCCTCGCTTGTCTGCTCCGAAGCATTTCCGTCAAGACGGGCGAAAAAGTCCACTAACCGTTCAAGGCCGGTGGCATTGTTTCGCCCGTTTTAAGGTTGGGACTTCGCACAAAGCATGATTGACACGGGCGAGTTACTTTTCTTGTTTGTGCAAGAAAAGTAACCAAAAGAACACACCCCACTGATGCCG
>DYLI01000129.1:0-2417 GCA_020722165.1 Halothiobacillus neapolitanus
TGCGGGCTGTGCGGCAGCACGCGCGTCTGTTCGACTTCGTTGCCCAAGCCTAGAATAAGCCCTTCGGCGCTGCGCCATACTTCGACCACGCCGTAGTCATCGACGGCGTGGAACAAGGTTTTTTTGGCATGGTCTGCATCTAAGCCTGT
This sequence comes from Halothiobacillus neapolitanus, assembly GCA_020722165.1. Taxonomy (GTDB): domain Bacteria; phylum Pseudomonadota; class Gammaproteobacteria; order Halothiobacillales; family Halothiobacillaceae; genus Thiofaba. The sequence goes on from DYLI01000129.1 coordinate 150, forward strand.
TGTATTACTCACAGTGAGGTTCCTTGAATGAAGCGTTTGCTTGCTTTGATGCTCTTGGGTTTTTCCATGTTGCCGCGATTCGCCCATGCCGACTTTGCCGTCGGCGAGCGCGTTTTTGTGCCCATGCCCTCGGTGCATCTGCGCGAGGACGGCTACGCCACGGGCATGATCGAGTCGATTGCGGGCGACAAATACACGGTGGTGTTGCGTGAGCTGATCCCCGGCAAGGGCAAAACGCTGTACGGCACATGCAGCCCCGGAGCGAACAGCCCGCTGGCCGGGGCGGAGATTCTATCCGATAAAGAGAGCGCGCCCGTCTTGCGCAAGGTATTTAGCGCCAGCGAGCTGATGCCCTGGCGCACAGGCAAGGAGGAATACCTTGAGCGCGAGAACGTGGCGACCATTTTTTCCAAATGGCTGGGAGACGGCATGGCGATTACCCCGGATCGCGCCCGCTTGGGTGCTAAACGTGCGCGTCAACTGGGCACTAGCCTTGGCGTGCAACGCATGGCGCAAGCGTTGGAATTGGCGGCGATTGAGGTGGACAACGCAGGTGGGCAGGGCTTTCCTGTAAGTGCGGCGCAGTACCTTGGCGGGGTGAGCAAGACGCTGACTGCAATTATTGCCACCGAGCAGCAGGAGCCTGCCAGCACGGGGGATGCGATGCGTGCAATCTTGGACGGCAGCCAGCCGTTGCAAAGCGATGATGCGGTGGTGATGGCGATGGCCAAGGTGTTGCTGCTGGTGCGTGACAACTGGGCGCGCTTGCCGGGTGAGCTTGGCTCAAGCAAGGCCGCTGCGGCATGGCCACAGGCGAGCAGTGTGATGCAAGCGTATGTCACCGCGCTGACGCAGGATGGCAAGGTGAAATATCGCGGCAAGAGCGCTAGCGAGTTGAATCAGGCGCTTGGCGCTGAGTTGAAGAATGGGCGCTGGCCGGTGTTGCCATAACCAAGCCAATCCCCCTATGCCCCCCTTTTCAAAGGGTGAACAAATCCGTTCCCCCTCTCTTTGCTACTGCTTCGCTCCCAGCTTTAGCGCATTCACCTTGCTGATGTCCCATTCGCGGCGCATGGCGGCGGCATCGTAATCGCCCGCCTCCGGCCAGCCCTGCACATGCTGCACTACCAGATCGGCCAGCATGTCGAGATGATCGGCGCGGGCATTCAACGCGGGGATGTAGCTGTAGGTTTCGCCGCCGGATTCCGCAAAATATTCGCGGTTTTCCTGCTCGATTTCTTCAATCGTTTCCAAGCAATCGGCAGAAAAACCGGGGCAGATGATTTGCACGTTTTTGATGCCTTGCGCGGGGAAGGCTTTGAGCGTCATGTCGGTGTAGGGTTTGATCCACTCTTCCTTGCCAAAGCGCGACTGGAAGCTGACTTGCCATTCGTCCTTGGCAAGGCCGAGTTTGTCGGCCAAAAGGCGCGCGGTGACGTGGCATTCGCAATGGTAGGGGTCGCCGTTGAGCAGGTAACGCTCGGGCACGCCATGAAACGACATCAGCAGTTTGTCCGGCTTGCCATGCTCGGCTTGGTGATCACGCACGCTGGCGGCAAGCGCCTCGATATAGGCCGGATGGCGGTGATAGTGGTTGATAAAGCGCAGCTCAGGCAGCCAGCGCGTTTTGTGCAATACGCGGGTCACGTTGTCGAACACCGAGGCGGTGGTGGCAGCGGCATATTGCGGGTAGAGCGGCAAGACCAGCACCCGACGAGCGCCTTGGCGTCGCAGTTCATCCAGCGCACGCTCAACCGAAGGATTGCCGTAATCCATGCCTAGGCTCACCACGACCGGGCCGGGCAGACGCGCTTGCAGGCGTACTCGTAAGCCGTCGCGTTGCTGTTCGGCGGTGTGCAGCAGCGGTGAACCTGTGCCTTCGCCATAGTGATCCCACACTTCCGCATAGGCCGCAGCGGATTTCTTCGGACGAGTATTGAGAATAATGCCGTTAAGAATCAGCCACCACAGCGGACGGGGCACTTCGATGACACGCGGATCCCATAGGAACTCCGCCAAATAACGACGCAAAGCCGAGGTCGTGGGCGCATCCGGCGTGCCGAGGTTGACCAGCAAAATGCCAAGCTGCTCCGGGCTGCCGTGGCGGTAGTCTTTTTCACCGATGTACATGGGGTAGACCTGTCTTGAAGTGGGTTTAATAATATATTTACGCAAAACCACTCCAGCGGCGCTGTTGCGTAAGAGATCTTTGTTTATCGAGTCGGGTAGGCGTTGCTTGCGCATAGCTTCCCCCTTTGAAAAAGGGGG
>DYLI01000129.1:2517-4241 GCA_020722165.1 Halothiobacillus neapolitanus
AAAGGGGGGAAGTGTTCCCGCAAGACACGATGCCTAACTCTGTGACCTCTGTGGCTAAAAAAACTAAACCGCGCCTTGGCTTTGCAAATAATCCTCATACGAGCCGCTGTAATTGACGATGCCAGTCGGCGTGAGTTCAATGATGCGTGTTGCCAAGGACGATACAAACTCGCGGTCATGGCTGACGAAGATCAGCGTACCGGGGTAGTTTTCCAGTGCAAGGTTAAGCGATTCGATGGATTCCATATCGAGGTGGTTGGTCGGTTCGTCCATCACCAGTACGTTGGGGCGTTGCAGCATCAGCTTGCCGAACAGCAGGCGACCCTGCTCGCCGCCGGACACGACCTTGACCGATTTCTTGATTTCATCCTGCGAGAACAACAGGCGACCCAACGTAGCGCGTACCGCCTGCTCGTCGTCCTGCGGGCGGCGCCATTGGGTCATCCAGTCGAACAGGCTTGAATCGTCGGCGAAATCATCAGCATGATCCTGCGCGAAATAGCCCAGATTAACGTTTTCCGAGAGCTTGACCTTGCCGCTATCCGGCTCAAGATCGCCCACCAAAGTGCGCAGTAAGGTGGTTTTACCAATGCCGTTCGGGCCGATGACGGCGATGCGTTCGCCGACTTCCACCATTAGATTCAAGCCCTTGAACAGCGGCTTGCCGTCAAAGCCTTTGCTCAGATTTTCGGCTTCCAGTGCCAGGCGGAACAGTCCTTTTTCCTGCTCAAAACGAATAAACGGGCTTTGGCGGCTAGAAAGTTTGACCTCGGTGAGTTGAATTTTCTCGATTTGCTTGGCGCGCGAAGTGGCCTGACTGGCTTTGGATGCGTTGGCGGAGAAGCGGCTGACAAAGGATTGCAGCTCGGTAATCTGCGCTTTTTTCTTGGCGTTATCCGTCAAAATGCGTTCACGCGCCTGGGTGGCTGCGGTCATGTATTCATCGTAGTTGCCGGGGTAGAGGCGCAGCTCGCCGTAATCCAGATCGGCCATGTGGGTACAGACGCTGTTCAAAAAGTGACGGTCGTGCGAAATGATGATCATGGTGCTGTTGCGCGCATTCAGCACGTTTTCCAGCCAGCGGATGGTGTTGATGTCGAGGTTGTTGGTCGGTTCGTCGAGCAACAGGATCTCCGGGTCGGCAAACAAGGCTTGCGCCAGCAACACGCGCAGCTTGAAGCCCGGCGCGACGGCGCTCATCAGGCCGTAATGCTGCTCAACCGGAATCTCTAAGCCCAACAGCAATTCGCCCGCACGCGATTCGGCGGTGTAGCCGTCCATTTCGGCAAACGCGCCCTCCAGCTCGCCGACTTTCATGCCGTCCTCGTCCGTCATTTCAGGCAAGGAATAGATGCGGTCGCGTTCCTTTTTTACTTCCCACAATTCGGCATGACCCATAATCACGGTGTCGATCACCGTGTAGTTTTCGTAAGCGAACTGATCCTGCTTGAGCTTGCCGAGGCGCTCGCCTTGATCGAGCATGACCTGACCCGAAGTCGGCTCCAAATCGCCGCCGAGAATTTTCATGAAAGTGGACTTGCCGCAGCCGTTGGCACCGATCAGGCCGTAGCGGTTGCCGTCGCCGAATTTGACGGAGATGTTTTCAAACAGCGGCTTGGGGCCAAACTGCATGGTGATATTAGCGGTAGAAAGCACGTAGGGGTTCCGAAGGTCGAAGTGAAGAATACTGCGTACTTTAACGGATTGGGACGGTTTAGGCTGCT
>DYLI01000130.1 GCA_020722165.1 Halothiobacillus neapolitanus
TGCGGCATATTTCTTAGCCAGCGCTTCGTCGTTTTTCTTTTCGCCCTTGTTGAAGCGGCAGTTTTCCAACAACACAACTTCACCTGCGGCGATGTCAAAACCACCATCCACCCAGTCCTGAATCAGGCGCACAGGCTTTCCAAGCTTGACTGCCATATCGTCAGCCACGGGTAGCAGAGAGTTTTCGGCAGAAAAAACGCCCTCTTCAGGGCGGCCAAGATGCGAAGTCACCATGACCTTGGCACCTTTGTCCGCGCACAGTTTGATGGTTGCCATGGATGCTGCAATACGCGCATCGGAGGTGACCTTCCCGTCCTTGACTGGGACGTTGAGATCGGCGCGAATAAGTACACGCTTACCAGCCAAATCAAGATTAGCCACATTGATTACGGACATACGCAAACTCCTATTTATTTTGTTAAAGCCATCAGGCAAGTGGGTCGAGTTAGGCCAATAAAATGGGGAACCGACTTGCCGCATGACTTCGGGGATGAACACGGAAGGAGCAAGCCCCCGCCGTGTTTCATTCACGACAGATTAAACCGCAATATGTTTAACCACGCGCATCATGTTGCAGGTGTAACCGTATTCGTTGTCATACCAAGAAACAACCTTCACGAAACTACCGTCGAGCATAATGCCCGCGCCCGCGTCAAAGATCGACGGCATGCTTACGCCACGGAAATCCGTTGATACAACGGACTCGGTGGTGTAACCCAGTACGCCCTTCATTGCGCCTTCGGAAGCCGCCTTCATAGCGGCGCAAATCGCATCGTAGTTGGTTTCAGTATTCAGTTCGCAGGTCAAGTCAACCACCGACACATCGGAAGTTGGCACGCGGAAGGCCATACCGGTCAACTTCTTGTTCAGTGATGGAATAACCTTGCCAACAGCCTTGGCCGCACCAGTGGATGATGGAATGATGTTTTCCAAAATACCACGGCCACCGCGCCAATCCTTGGAGGATGGGCCGTCAACGGTTTTCTGGGTCGCGGTGGCTGCGTGAACCGTGGTCATCAGGCCACGCTTGATGCCGAAGGTGTCATGCAGAACCTTGGCCACGGGTGCTAGGCAGTTGGTGGTGCATGAAGCCGCCGAAACAATAGACTGACCCGCATACTCGGTATGGTTCACACCGTAAACGAACATCGGGGTGTCATCCTTCGACGGTGCAGATTGCACCACTTTCTTGGCGCCCGCCTTGATGTGCGCTTCGCAGGTATCCAGCGTCAGGAAGAAACCAGTGGATTCAACCACTAGATCAACGCCCACTTCATCCCACTTCAGGTTGGCAGGATCACGCTCGGCGGTCAGACGAATTTTCTTGCCATTGACCACCATGAAGTTGCCTTCAACTGAAACTTCGCCATCAAAACGGCCATGCACTGAGTCGTGCTTAAGCATGTAAGCCAAATAATCCGGCTCCAGCAGATCGTTGATCGCGACGATTTCGATGTCCGCAAACTCTGCTTCTTGTGCCACAGCACGGAACACCATGCGACCGATACGACCAAAGCCGTTGATACCAATACGAATTGCCATGTTTACTCTCCTTTTAGGATATTTTTAAAAATAGTTACCCTACCGCCATAGCGTCAGCGGCAGAGATAAAGTGGGGTTTAGGCCAGCACAGACTCGCAGGTCTTGACGACGTTATCGACGGTAAAGCCAAACTCTTTGAACAAATCGCCCGCTGGAGCCGATTCGCCAAAGGTGTCGATACCGACGGATGCGCCGTCGAGACCGACATATTTCGCCCAGAAGCCGGTTACGCCTGCTTCAACCGAGACGCGCTTCACGCCTGGAATCAACACGGAGTCACGGTAGGCTTGGTCTTGAGTGTCATACACGCAAGTGGACGGCATGGAAACCACGCGCACTTTCTTGCCTTGACCGGTCAATACATCGGCAGCGTTTACCGCCAACTCAACTTCAGAGCCGGTGCCAATGATGATGAGATCAGGCTTGCCTGCGCAATCCTTCAACACATAACCACCCTTCTCGATCAGCTTGACCTGCTCAGCCGTGCGCGGCATCGGCTTAAGGTTCTGACGCGAGAAGATCAGCGCCGTCGGGCCATCTTCACGGGTCATGGCCATTTTCCAGGACACGGCAGACTCGATGGCATCGCAACCACGCCAGGTTTGGAAACGCGGAATCATGCGCATGGTGGCAATCTGCTCAACTGGCTGATGCGTCGGACCATCTTCACCCAGACCAATGGAGTCGTGGGTGTAAACATAGATGGTCGGAATCTTCATCAACGCAGACATGCGCAGGGAGTTACGCATGAACTCCATGAACATCAAGAAGGTTGCGCCGTAGACCTTAAAGCCGCCGTGCAGCACCATGCCGTTCATCATGTGCGCCATGCCGAACTCGCGCACGCCCCAAGAGATGTAGTTGCCGTTAGCATTGTCATGATTGACTTTGACCGTACCCGACCAGTTGGTCAGGTTGGAACCGGTCAAGTCTGCCGAACCACCGAACATTTCTGGCAGCAGCGGACCCATGGCTTCGATAGTATTCTGGGATGCTTTGCGCGAGGCGATATTGGGCATTTGCTCTTGAGTGTGGGCAATGAACTTGTCCATTTCAGCTACAAAGTGCGCTGGCAACTCACCCGCCATGCGGCGAGTAAACTCAGCCGCCAACTCAGGGTGCTCGGTCGCATAAGCGGCAAAGCGCTTGTTCCACGCTGCTTCCTCAGTCGCGCCCTTGGCCTTGTGATCCCAGCCTGCGTAAATTTCTTGTGGAATGACGAAAGGCGCGTGTGGCCAGTTAAGGAATTCGCGGGTTGCGGCAATTTCCGCATCGCCCAAAGGCGCGCCATGGCAATCATGCGTACCGCACAGGTTGGGCGAACCGAAACCAATCACGGTGCGGGTGCAGATCAGCGTTGGCTTGTCGGTCACGGCCTTGGCAGCGGCAATCGCCGCACTGACGGCTTCGGCATCATGACCATCCACATTGCGAATCACATGCCAGTTGTAAGACTCAAAACGCCCGGCAACATCACGCTCCATCCAATCGCCAATATGACCATCAATGGAAATATCGTTGTCGTCCCAGAAGGCAATCAGCTTGCCCAGACCCAAGGTACCTGCCATTGCCGAAGCCTCGTGCGACAAGCCTTCCATCAAGCAGCCATCACCCATGAACACGAAGGTGTTGTGGTCAACAATGTCGTGACCGGGGCGGTTAAAATGTGCCGCTAGTGTGCGCTCGGCAATCGCCATGCCGACCGCGTTAGTCAAACCCTGACCCAGCGGGCCGGTGGTGGTTTCAATACCCGCTGCGTAGCCGTACTCTGGATGACCTGCGGTTTTGGAGTGCAACTGACGGAATTGCTTAATATCTTCAATGCCCATATCGGCAAAGCCGGTGAGGTGCAGCAAGGAATAAATCAGCATCGAGCCGTGTCCGTTGGAGAGCACAAAGCGGTCACGATCAACCCATTTGGCGTTGTTCGGGTTGTACTTCATGTGGCTGTTCCACAGCACTTCGGCAATATCAGCCATACCCATAGGGGCACCGGGGTGACCAGATTTGGCTTTCTGCACGGCATCCATACTCAGGGCACGAATGGCATTGGCAAGCTCACGACGTGTAGGCATGCGGGTTCTCCTAGACATAAGTTAAAAACAAAAGCGTATTCAATGATGTCATTCAATCGCGCGCGAGCAACCGACCTAGCCGTCACGCACCCACGCCTTGATCGCCATCATGTGTGTTTACAGATTCTTGCATTCTGTATCAGTTCGCCCTGTCCGGCAACATCAACGCATCCTGTCTTCGGCGCATAACTCCTGAATAACTGACTCAATGTGGCTATTGAAACAATGACATAGACATGCAGACCGGCACGAGTGTAATGTCACAAAAGATACACAAAAGTCATTGCCGTACCGTCTGCCAAGTAGAGCCAACCATGCCAACATCCAACCATAAACGTCGTTCAATCGGCATCTTCGGTGCGCTATTATTCGTTGGCGCTTCGCTCGCAAGCGTCGCGCACGCCTCCAACTGGCGTTTTGCCGTCCCCCCATTCCTGCCGCAAGCCGAGCTTGAGGCTCAATACATGCCGCTGGTCAAGTTCCTCAACGCCACCACGAACGAGCATTTTGAGCTAGTGACCAACAGCAGTTACTTGAGCTATTGGAATACGGCGATTAAGGGTGGTGCCTATGATTTGGTGCTCGACAACGCGCCGATGAT
>DYLI01000131.1 GCA_020722165.1 Halothiobacillus neapolitanus
CCGTTCACGGCTTGCCCGTAGGGCGACCCCAAGGGGCGTGTTCTTTTGGTTACTTTTCTTGCACGAGCAAGAAAAGTAACTCGCCCGTAGCCACGCACGTCTGCTACGAAGTATTTCCGTCAAGACGGGCGAAAAAGCCCACTGACCGATCAAGGCCGGTGGCATTGTTTCGCCCGTTTCTAAAGTGCGACTTCGCACAAGACATGTTTGATACGGGCGAGTAACTATCGAAGCTTGCACAAAGACAGTCACCAAAGAAATGCACCCCAACGATGCTGCCCTCCGGGCAAACCGTGCAGCACGCCGCAAAAGCGGGGTCGCCTCAACACGACATCCATGTCGTGATGAGGCTAAATGCGCCATCCATGGCGCTTTTACCCCACTTTTGCGACATGCTTCACGGCAGCATCGAAAAGGGGGGTGAGAAAACCCGAAATCCGAAATCCAAAGCCGCGCCTTGGGCGCAAGTGTCGGCAAAACCTTCGTTTTGCGCGCTATGCGCGCACTATAACCACTACCTAACAGCCACAAAAAACCCCGGACTAGCCGGGGTTCATTCGATGCAAAACCTAGCGCAATTACTTGCTGCTACGGCCTTCGATCAGGCGGTGAATCATCGGTGCCAGAATCAACTCCATAGCGAAGCCCATTTTTCCACCGGGAACAACCATGTTGTTCGGGCGTGACATGAAGGAACCTGGAATCATGCTGAGCAGATTGGGGAAATCGGCAGCTTTAGGATCCTTGAAGCGAATGATAACAAAGCTCTCATCTGGCGTTGGAATATCGCGGGTAATGAATGGGTTAGAAGTGTCTACCGTCGCTACGCGCTGGAAATTGACATCAGTCAAAGAGAACTGCGGGGTGACATAGTTAATGTAGTCCGGCATGCGGCGCAGAATGGTGTCCACAATCGCCTCGGCAGAATAGCCACGCTCGGCGTTGTCACGGTGAATTTTTTGAATCCACTCAAGGTTAACCACGGGAACCACGCCAATACCCAAGTCAACATGCTTGGATACATCGATATCACCCGCCTTCACGAGGCCATGCAGACCTTCGTAGAACAACAGGTCGCTGGCATCCGGCATGTCTTCCCAAGGGGTGAATTCACCCGCCTTGAGTGTGGTTTTCAGACGTGCATTGTGCTCGGCAGCTTCGTCGTCGCTGTGCAGGTAGTAACGCTTCTTGCCACCGCCATTTTTGCCATAAGCTTTGAACAGGTCGGCAAGTTTGTCGAAATGGTTGGCTTCGGGGCCGAAATGACTGAAATTGTTGTTGCCTACGGCTTCGGCTTTTTTGACTGCTTCGCGGAATGCCATACGATCCAGGCTGTGGAAGCTATCGCCTTCGATGATGGCAGGGTTGATATTTTCACGGCGGAAAATTTGCTCAAACGCGCGCTTGACGGTGGTGGTGCCCGCACCGGATGAACCGGTCACCGCAACGACTGGATGCTTTTTAGACATGGATAAACTCCCTATTAAAATAAAACTAAAAAACTGTAACTCGCTGAATTCTAATCCCAAGGGGCGGGCTTGTCATGCAAATGACAAAAAGCCGCCTTTTTCACACGGCTTCAGCTGCGGCGAGTGTAAAGCATGTCCCAAACGCCATGCCCCAAACGCTGCCCGCGCCGCTCGAACTTGGTTTCTGGTCGCCATGCCGGACGTTCGGGCGTGCAGGCATTGGGCGCAATCGCGTTCTCAAATGCCGGGTGCGCTTCCAATACCGCCCGCATGTGTTCGGCGTAGTTTTCCCAATCGGTCGCCAAATGCCATAAGCCGCCGGGAATCAGGCGCGAGGCAACCAAATCAGTAAAATCGCTCTGCACAATGCGCCGTTTGTGATGGCGACTTTTGTGCCACGGGTCGGCAAAAAACAGCAACAGGCGCGCCAAACTGACGGGCGGGATGCGTTGCTTGAGTAGCTCGACGGCGTCTTCATTGGCCACACGCACATTGCTCAAGCCTTTTTGTTCAATCAGATGCAGCAGATGCCCCACGCCGGGACGATGAACTTCCACGCCGATAAAATTCAACTCCGGCGCGGCCTCTGCCATGGCCGCCAGAGACTCGCCATTGCCGAAACCGATTTCCAACGTGACGGGATGGTCGTTGCCAAACAGTTCAGTGAAATTCAGCGGGCTGCCGCCTTCCGGCAGGCCAAAGCGCGGCATCAGCTCGTCCAGCGCCCGTTGCTGCCCTGCGGTCAGGCGGCCTTCGCGTAATACGAAGCTTTTGATGGTGCGCAGGTAGGGGACTTTGAATTTTTCCTCAGACATCAAAAAAACAACCCATCAGTCGGCGACGAGGCCGAAGCAAAGCGACGACGTGGCATACGCCCAGCTTTGAAAGCCATGCGACCGGCTTCAATCGCACGCTTCATCGCGCCCGCCATCATCACCGGGTCGCGGGCTTCAGCAATTGCGGTATTCATCAGCACGCCGTCGCAGCCCAGTTCCATGGCAATCGCCGCATCCGAGGCCGTGCCCACGCCCGCATCGACGATAATCGGCACCTTGGCGTTTTCGACGATGGTGAGGATGTTGTACTTATTTTGCACGCCCAGACCGGAGCCAATCGGCGCGGCCAGCGGCATCACCGCCACGCAGCCGATTTCTTCCAGACGTTTGGCGATAATCGGGTCATCCGAGGTGTAGACCATGACCTTGAAGCCGTCCTTGACCAGAATTTCGGCGGCTTCCAGCGTGGCGGTCACATCCGGGTAGAGTGTCTTGGGATCACCCAAAACCTCCAGCTTGACCAAATCGTGACCATCCAGAAGCTCGCGCGCCAAGCGGCAGGTACGCACCGCATCTTCCGAGGTGTAGCAGCCCGCCGTGTTCGGCAGCAGGGTATAGCGATCCGGCGGCAGCACATCGAGCAGACTCGGTTCGTTCGGGTTCTGCCCCAGGTTCACACGGCGCACGGCCACGGTAATGATTTCCGCGCCCGCCGCTGCGGTCGCCGCGCGGGTTTCGTCCATGTCTTTGTACTTGCCCGTGCCGGTGAGCAGGCGGGAGTGGTAGCTTTTTCCGGCAATGATGAGCGGGTCGTGAAAGTTTGTCATGCGGGAGCATCCTCAAGGGCATAAGGCAGGGGAAGACGGACAAGCGGCGCGCCCTCGGCAGTGCCGAGATGCAGCGCGGACCCGTCCTCGATAAGTAAATTTAATCGTAACACAGCCAGCAACACCATCCCGCCCTCGGGGTGCGGCGCGGCACGCACTATGTCGCCCGCCGCCTCACCGCTTGTAGTGACCACCGCTTGCCCCGGTTCGGCTGTTTCGGCTGTCGAGGCACGTAACAAGGCCATGCGGCGATTGGGCTTGCCCAGATAGTGCATCCGCGCCACGATTTCTTGACCGGGATAGCAGCCTTTTTTGAAACTCACCCCGCCGACGTGCTCAAGATTCGCCATTTGCGGCACAAAGGCCTCCAGCGTGGCCGGATAGACTTCCGGCAGCCCGGCCAGCGTGTCGAGCAAATCCCAGCTGGTCGAGCCAGCCGGTGTGGCGTGGACATCCAGTGCCTGCCACAGCTTTTGCATCGGTTCCAGTTCGCCATACATTTCAAAGCGTTGCTGACCGTTGCGGCCACAAGGCAGACGAATCACGCTAATCCCAGCCACGTGCTGCATGGCATCGGGCGCTTCCGGCACGTTGCCCAATACCTGACGCAGACGCTCGGCGGCGTGCATTCCGTTCAAACCAAACGCCACAAAAGCATCATTCGCCGCTTCCAGCGAAACCTTGCTGCGCATCACATACATGCGCAATCGCTTCAGCGTCACCTCGACCATGCTGCGCGGCAGGCTCAGATAAAACACGCCCTCGCGCTTGAACAAACGCATCAAGGCCAGCATTCGCCCTTTCGGCGTGTTCAGGCTGGTAAGCTGGCTTTGCGTGGCGCTCACCAAGCGCACATCGTTGGACAGCAGGTTTTGCAGAAAGCCCTCCGCCTCCTCACCACTGACCGCAATCAGCCCACGATGCCCCAGATCAACCAGCACCTCGCCGGTAAGCGTCAGGCTCAATTCCTGCGCGGGATTGCCGAAGTGCGCCAGCGGCACATCAGGGTCTGCCCACTCCGCGCCGTTGCGTTGTAAAAACATTTTCCATTCGGTTTTCATG